>DATKHW010000292.1:0-6564 GCA_035546275.1 Gemmataceae bacterium | reverse complement strand
TATTCAGCAGCTCATACGCCAAGAGGCAAGCGAAACCCGACGCCCAGATGAACAGGGCCACGCGCCAACCCAGCGTCAAGCCGGTCCCCTGCGTCGCCTCGGCCGACTCCGCGGCCGCCGGCGCCGCGGCGGAAGCCGCCGGCTGCTCGCTCTGAAGGTTCGCCGTGCGGCGGCTCGATCGCTTCATGATCTTTTTCCCTCCTCCTTGGATGTCTTTAGCGGCCCCCGCCCCAGATCCAGTGGCTCACGTCGAGATAGACCACGAACAGCATCAGCGAGGCGAGCAACGCCAGACCGATGTAGCTGGCGATGGCGCGCACCGCGTCGGACGGCGGCTTTCGCCGGATCAGCTCGTAAACCAAGAACACCATGTGCCCGCCGTCCAGCACCGGGATCGGCAGGAAGTTCACCACCGCCAGGTTCACGCTGATCATACCCAGAATCAGGATCAGGCTCCACGGGTCCTGGGCCGCCTGAAAGGTGTGCTTGGCGATGTTGATCGGACCTTCGACGTTGCTGGCTGCGTCGATCCGGCCCGTGACCATGCTCACCAGGCCCTCGTAAATGGTGCGGATGAACGCCCACGTTCGGCCGACGCCCATGCCGACGGCCTGCACGACGTTGTCGGCCTTTTGCAGCTTCGTATCGGGCATCAGCAGAATGCCGCGATCGACCAGCGGCCAGGTCGCATCGTCCATCGCCGTCATCTCAATTTCATCCGGCAGCTCGGCGCCGTTGCGCCACACCTTGACCTTCAGGTCGTCGGTGTCGTTGGCCTGCAGAGTGGCGAAGAAGTGGGCCCACTCGTCGTAGGCGTCCTCCGTGGCGCCGTTCTTGACGCGCTTGGCGGCCATCTTGTGCCAGTAGCCGTATTTGCCGGGCCCGTTTTTCTCCGACGTTTTGAAGCAGATTTCCACGATACGGTCGTTCGGCTGGAGCGCGGCCTTGGCAGCCGGCTTATCCGGCGTCACCTCGACGATGGTGCTTTCGACGCGGTAGGCGATCCCCAGCTCCGGAATCGCCATCGGAGACGCCGGGTTGAACGGCAGCTCCTGGTCGTAGCGCCACTTGGCGTCCCAGTCCAGCGTCACCGGCGTGGGCTTCTGTTCGTGATTGTCGCCCCAGCGGTTGACGGTGAGAATCACGTGCAGGTCGCTCGGAGCCAGGCTTTCAACCACGCCGGTAGCTTTTTCCAACTCGTAGGGCAGCCGCACTGGATCGAGCCGATCCTGCGGCAGGTCGAGCAGCGTTGCCTCGTCCCCGGCGGGACGGCAGGCGGCGACGGCGAGATTCGGCCCCGCCGGCGGCGCGGCGAGCAGACCGACGGCCTGGAGCGCGGCCAGCGTCTGAGCCGCTTTCGGCCCGGCGGTCACGCGGGCGGCGAGAATCGTGTCGCCTTCCTTCACCTTGTCCGTCGCCGGCGGACGAACGGCCGCCACCTCACCCATCTTCATCTTCATGCCGAGCGCCCGGTGGAAGGCCGGCGGCACGAACACCTTGGCCGTCTTGCTGTTCACCGCCTCGTTCGCCTCATGCACCTCGCGGAGCACTTCCACCACCGCCGGCAAGCCGGCCAGTTGCGTCATCCGCATTTCAAAATCGTAAGAGTCGTAATCCGTCGCCGGCGCCGGCCGGGCTTTCAGCGGTGTGACATGGAACGGACGGCCCGCGTCGCTGGGTTCCGTCACGCCGACGATCACGTCGTCCCATTCGAAGCCTCCGGCCGGGACATGCATGTCCTCCTCCGCCTGCTTTCCGCCGCGTCGGACCTTCAACACCATTTCCCGATCGCCCATGCCGCTCATGCGCCGGCACAATTCGGACCAGACGTCTTGGGTCCCCTTCGCCGGATCGGGGACCAGGGTCGTCACGGCGTCGTGCTGGTCGGGGTCCGACGCCGCCGTCACGACGTCGTCGGCGCCGAGGTCCATGACGCGAGCTTTGTCGGCCGGCGAACCGCGGCGGGCCGGGCGGTCGTAATCGTCCAGGTATTTTTTCGGCGGCAGCACCAGCTTCGACGGCGGCGACACGCCGATGACCGGCTGCGTGTCGTTGGCGTCGCGGCGCGGCAGGAGGGAAACGTGGACGGTCTTGCCGTCGCGGGTCATGTAGTCCAGAGAGATAGGCGTCTCCGACCAGCTCAGGGCGACGTTGGCGTGGAGGTCCTCGAAGTTGGGATCGGTGGTATTGCCGATCTTGGTCAGGACCGCCCCGCCGGGAATGCCGGCCTGCCAGGCCGGCGAGCCGGCCTCGGTGGAGGCCACGGCGGCCGGAGGCATTTCGACGCCGTGGAACTGGTAGACGACCGCGAAGCAGACGAAGCCGAGCAGCACGTTCATGATGACGCCGGCCGAGATGATGAACATGCGCTGCAGGACGGTTTTGTTCTTATAAGATCGCGGATAGTTCTCATCCTCGTCGGCGTCGGCCCCCTCGCCGACCATCTGCACGAAGCCGCCGAGCGGGAGAATGCCGATCTTGTACGTCGTTTCGCCCCATTTGAAGCTGCATCCCGGCAGCGCGGGGCCGAAGCCGAGGCTGAACGTCTGGACGTGGACATTGCACCACTTGGCGGCGAGGAAATGTCCGAGTTCGTGGATGAAGATGACCAGGCCGAGGCCGACGACGACCAGGGCGGCGCGGATGATGCCGTCGAAGCCCCAGTAGTAATAAAGCGCGACGAGGACGGCGACGAATGCGACGAGGTAGGGGCTGTTGGCCTGGAGCCAACCCATCGGCGTCAGCGGCGTCGGCGGAGCGTCGGCCTTTTCCTTATCGTCGTCCGCCTTGCCGTCCTCTTCCGGCGAGCGGCGCGGCTTGTCCTCTCCGTTGGAGGCGCCGATTTGCACCGGCGGGACAGGGGGCGGCGCGGCGTCCGGCTTCACGTCGCCCGGGCGCTGGGGTGTCGGAGACTGCTGTTCCAACGGCCTACCTCCTGTCGCGCCCGGCGGTCGCAAGCGGCGAGTTCCGCCAGCGTCGGCGTCGGGCTGTAGTGATGGCTGTCCAGGGCCGCCCGGCAGGCGCGCGGCACGTCGAGGAACGCCAGCTCGCCGGCCAGGAAGCGCTGGACCGCCGCCTCGTTGGCCGCATTCAGCACCGCCCCGCAGGTGCCGCCCCGCCGGGCCGTCTCATAACCCAGTTGCAGGGCCGGAAACGTCTCATGATCCGGCTGCTCGAACCGCCACGCCGACAGCTCGCGCCAGTTGAGTCGCTTCGCCGGCCCCGCCACGCGCTCCGGGTAAAGCAGCGCATACTGGATCGGCAAGCGCATGTCCGGCGGCGACAGCTGCGCCAGCACCGAGCCGTCCCGAAACTCCACGAACGAGTGGATGACCGACTCGGGGTGGATGATCACGTCGATCCGCTCCGGCGTCAGATCGAACAGCCAGCGCGCCTCGATCACCTCCAGCGCCTTGTTCATCAGCGTGGCCGAATCGACGGTGATCTTTCGGCCCATGCGCCAGGTTGGATGCCGCAGCGCCTGTTCCACCGTGACGTCTGCCAATTCGGCCCGGCACTTGCCCCGGAAGGGCCCGCCGCTGCCGGTGAGGACGATCCGCTCGACGGCGCCGGGCGGCCCGGCCTGCATCGCCTGGAAAATGGCGCTGTGCTCGCTGTCCACCGGCAGCAGCCGTCCGCCGCGGTCGGCGGCCAGCTTCGTGACCAGCGCCCCGGCCATGACCAGCGTTTCCTTGTTGGCCACGGCCACGGTCTTGCCGGCTTCGAGGGCGGCCCACGCCCCGGCCAATCCCGCCGCGCCGACGATGGCGTTCAGCACCACATCGACGTCCGGGTCGGCCGCCATGCGAGCGACGCCTTCTTCACCATACAGCAAACGGCAATCCGGCGGGAGGCCGCCCAGGCCGCCCAGGCCGCCCAGTCGGGTCGCCTCGATTCGGCGGGCGGCGTCGGGGTCGGTGACGGCGATCCACCGCGGCCGATGTTTCTCGGCCTGGCGGAGGAGCAATTCGACGTTGGCGTGGGCGGAGAGGCCGACGACCTGAAGCCGGTCGGGCAGAAACTCGGCCACGTCGAGGCAATTCGTCCCGATGGACCCCGTGGAACCGAGGACGACGACGCGGCGCGGTCGGCGAAGCGGGGGCGTCATTCCCCGGAGTTCCGGCCCGGTGCAGGCGTCAGTGGTGGACACAATATCAGCGTTCCCTGGAGCATGTCCGGCCGCGCTGCCGTGCGCGTTGTGGCATTGTAGTCCGGTTTTGACGAAGGCCGCAAGTAGTCTTACGGCCGCGGAAGACTCCGGCGCCTGACGGCGCCGGCTCGCCTTGGACCATCGCAATCGCTGGAGTTCCCGTCCCGTCGGTTCGATTTATTCTCCCGGTCCACCCCGCATCACGGCTCCCAGGGACGTGCGCCATGTTCGACGAGATGGAACGCTTGCGCGACGAGAAGGCCCTTTTCGATCTGCTGTCTCACTACGCGGCGCTTGGGGCGGCGGACCGTCAGGTCTGGCAGGATCGGTTATTGCAGATGGACGGCGTCGAGGAACGGCAGCTGGTGCGGCTGCACGGCGAATTGCTGGCGTACGGCTGGTTGGAGCAGAACACGGGTCTGACGCCGGTGCTGCGCCGCGGCGAGGCGCCGGCGTGCTATCGGATCACGCCGGCGGGAGTGCGGGCGCTGAAACAGCTGCGCGCGGAACAGGCGGCGTGAGTTCGCTTCGATTAAACCCGACCTTGCCAGATAGCGGGGTTGCGCCGGGTGTGGAAAACGGCCAACACTTCAATTCGCATCGGCTCCGCACGGTAGTACACGCAATAGGGGAAAGCGCTGCACGACGACCATGCGCACATCCGCGAGCACCACGGCATAGAATTGCGGCTGGGCCGCGATCTGCTTGAATACGTCCCGAACACGTGTGGCGAAAGCGACTCCCAGCCCCGGACGGCGCGTCTCATACCAGTCGAAAGCGTCGTCGAACTCGGCCTGGGCCTCCGCTCGCAGAACGACGGGCAGGCTCACTGACGCGCCCTCGCCAGAGCCTTGGCCAGCACCTCTTCCCACGGTACGACGTCGTCCGGGGCGGCTAGGCTGGCGGCCAGGCGTCGCTCCAGCTCACGGCGCTGCGGCTCCGTTGGCAGGGCGCCGTTCTGATCCGGCGGAATGCTGTCCCAGACCTCCTCGACGAGGGCGAGGCGTTCCTCGACGACGAGACGATCGATGCCCAGGTCCTTGATGCTTGGGGTCATGCGACGAACTCCGCGGGCGGCGACGGAAGTATCTTACCATACCTATGTTCGCTGTTCAGCGCCACGGCAATCTTGCGCGCTAGGGCGTCACGGGATTTTCCGTAGAGTCCTGAGATCGTGTTGATCCTAGTCATCGGCGTGCGGCATCGGCGGTCCATCCCGTCTGCGCCTGAGCACTATGATGTTCCGGCCACTACCTTCCTTGGAGGAGAATTCCGTGGGCCGTTCGTTGCCCGGCTTGGCCAGGCAAATGCGCAGCACGTCGTCCTTCACTTCGTAGATGCCCAAGGATCTCGTGCCTTTGTCGTGGTCGTCTAACATCCACGTAAAATTCACCGTCTTTGTGGACATGGATTCGCCAATGTCGAGATGGTACTTCATTGTAACACGGCTGCCCACCGCCCACACCAAGCAGTCGCCATGTATGCTCACATGTCCGCCAATGTCCGGCGGCGGCTTCGGACGTTCGCTGCCGTTAAGAACGGCGGATTGCGGTTCCCATTCGCCCTCAAGCTCTTGGTCGGATTTGGGAGCGTCCCCGGCCGGCAACAAGACAGGTAAGGAGAGCATGAGAGCGATGCCGACCGTCACGACGCGCCTGTGCATGAGTCCATCCTTTCGGCAGGAGATCGGGCACGCCATGTTGCCCCTACTGGCGGTGCGGGTCGAGAGACAATCCCGTGCCACACCGGAGGGCGCCCTCGGCTGCACCGGCGGGCTGACGCCGCGCCGCTCGCCCTCGCATTTGCCCCGCCAGTATTCATGATCTACATATCTTCGGAAGCATAATTCTACCCCAGCGGAATTTCCGCTGCCATCATACCCACCCCGAGGGCCGTGCGGATGCCGCTCCTCCTGCAACCGCAAGCCGAAGCGCTGCCCGGTTACCGCCTCCTCGAACCGCTCGGCAAGGGCGGATTCGGCGAAGTCTGGAAGTGCGAGGCGCCCGGCGGTCTTCTCAAGGCCGTCAAGATCGTCCGCAACAAGGCCGACGCCCTCGACAGCGAAGGGACCGACGCCCAGCTCGAACTCCAGGCCCTCGAATACGTCCGCTCTGTCCGCCATCCCTTCCTTCTGGCTTTGGACCGTATCGAGATCGCCGACGGCGTTCTTGTCGCCGTCATGGAGCTGGCCGATGGAAGTCTGTACGACCAGCTGCGGCATTATCAATCCGTGGGACAGGCCGGCGTGCCGCGCGGCGGGTTGCTGGCCCGATTGTGGGAGGCGGCCGAGGTGCTAGATGTGATGAATCTCCGGCATCGGCTGCTGCATCTCGACGTCAAGCCGCACAACCTGCTGCTGCTCGGCGGGCACGTCAAGGTCGCCGACTTCGGCCTCGTCAGCCGGCTGCCGACCT
>DATKHW010000291.1:0-3694 GCA_035546275.1 Gemmataceae bacterium | reverse complement strand
CGGCTACAAAAAGTGCATTTGTCGTGGAGCCAGTTCGCAGGGGCCGCCGACCTCAAGAAGGAGCCGCCGCCTTGGGACTGGTTCTTCCAGGCGGAGAAGTCTGATGGCTAGGAGCGAGATTAGGCACGGCCGCCGCCCTTGCGCGCCCCCAGCAGCCCCGCCAGGAAATGCACCGCGTCGCCCTGCTCACGGGCCGCCTCTGCCAGCGTCCGGTAGTCGCCGACCTGCTGCGCCAGCTCCGCTACGCCGGGACACGTCAGCCGCCGACCCTCCGTCTTCACCAAATGCTTGCGCGCCACGGCCAGTGCATCCTTCGGCCGTTCCAGCCGCAGCAGCAGATTCACCAGCACCTCGGCCGGAAACGTCCCCTCGCCTTCCGCTTCCGCCTTGTCCGCCTGCTGCTCGAAATAGGCCAGGCCGCCGGCCACGTCGTCGCCGGTCATCACTGATAAATAGCGATCATGCGCCTCGTACAGATCCTCGAAGGGCGGGTCGTTGCGGCCATGGAAGCGCGGCGACAGCCGCTTGCCGTAGGCGCACAATTCGCGCGCCAGATGCAGCTCGTCGCACGGCGTCAGGTGAACGGCCATTTGCACGACCGAGCTGAGGTGCGACGTGTCGATGTGGTAACCGTCGTCGGCGAACAGCCAGTCGCGACCCTCGATCAGTTTCGGCACCGTGCCTCTGGTTGCCGCCGCTAAGTCGGCTTCCGCGGGCCGCTTGCCCTCGTGCCGTTCGATGTCCGCCGCCAGCCGGCCGCACAGTTCCGCATAGAGCGCCCGCACCAACCGCTGCAAACAATACTGCCGGTCCTCCGCCGGATGCGGCAGTTCCTGACCGCCGATGTTCGTGATGGCGCTGCAAATGCCGAAGCGGTCGAGAATCCAGTCGAAGCCCTTCCGCGGATGAACGCCCTCGTAAAAAGCGATTTGCACCAGCGGCTGCAGATCCTCGCCGTCGGCCGGGGTGTGCGCCTCCAGCGCCGCCCGCATCGGCGCCGGTTCGCCCAGCATTCGATAGTACGCCCACGCTTGCGGCAGCTGGCCGTCCTGGATGTACAAACCGCCGACCAGCCGGCCCGCATCGCGGATGGCGTCTTCATACGCGGTGTGGACCGATTTCGGCAGGTCCTTGGCCGGACCCGTCGGCACAGGTGAAACGCCCAGCTCATGGCGCTTCTTCATGAGCAGCGCATAAAAAAGGGCGTGATAGTCCTTGTCTTCGCGGAGGCGGTCGCATAGGCGGTTGACGGCGGCCTCGGGCCCTTGGGATTTGAGCGTATGTTCGATGTCGTCGAGGACGGCGGGCTCCATGATTCGGCCTTCCGGGCGGCGGGTGGGAGGGCGGCTTGGGTTAGGGTATCCTACCACGCCGGCGCGCCGGCGGCGAGCGACGGCATTACGCCTTCACCTTGCCCAGCGCCCGCATCGCTCCTTCCAGCAACCGTTGGCCGGCGTCCGGCACCAGCTTGCTGCTGCGGGCGGTGCGAGTTTCGTAACCGCCGCCGACGAAAGCCTGCGCCGTCGGGACGTAACCAAGATGCTCGTTGGCCAAGCTCACCACCCAGGTGGAGGCGTGGCCCGACGCTTTTTTGATCCGTTGCCCGTACTCGCAGAAATACTCCGCCCCATTTGTGACGATTCCCAGCGGACCGATGCGGATCGCCTGCACCTCCGCCGGGATCGTCGGCGTCTTCTTCCGCATTTCGGCTACCAGCTTTCGCTCATTGGCGTAGACCGCTTCGACTTTCTGCTCCTTCGTGCTGTCGCTGCCCAGGCCGAACGGCGGGCGTTCGCGATCCACGTCCGGCTCCGGCCGAATCTCGACCAGCGCCGTCTCCTGAACGGCCGCGATCGGCGCCTCCTTCAGCCAAGTCATTCGTTCGGTCGACCGGATCGCCTCGCCGGCTAGCTTCATTCCCATCAGGTCGGCGTAATCGGGGCCGAACTCGGAATTGGCCGCCATGTTATCGACCTGCGTGATGTCGCCGCACGGGCCGAGCAGGAAGACCACCGGCGTATCCTCTCCGTAATGGGCCTTGACGTGCTTGCGGAGATAGCCCGCATAGTCCGGCGAGAACTGGTCGCCGCCCATGACGGTGCTGTGACAGGCGAAATTCACGACCAGGCCGGCGATCTTGTTCTTGGCGTCGGGCGTGCGGAAGGCCAGCACACCGACGTCCGGGTCGATGGGGCCAGCGGGGCAAACGATGTCGTCATGATGGGGCGTGCCCGGCTTGCCGGTGTGCGTGATCTCCCGGCCGTCGCGCATCAGGAAACGCCGGTTGAAGGAGATGTTGGGTTCGGAGCCGAAGCCGACGCCGGCCTCGCAGGCGTGCAGCGAGTTCCAGCCCTGAGCGACGGCCGCGGCGATGGCCTTGGCCATCTTCTCGGTGTAAGCCGGATCCTCGTCGCAGCCGAGGCAGTCGGCTACGGGACCGCCTGTGTGCGTGTGATTGGCGCCAATCAGGACGTTATCGAGAGGGATTTTGGTCGCGCCCACAACCAGCCGCCTGGCCGCTTCCACGGTCGCTTTGGTTATGAACAGGGCGTCCACTCCGACCAGCGCGGCTGGCGTAGCGCCGTCGTAGACGACGCAGGCCGACGCCAGCAGCTTGTCGCGCACGCCGGTCCCCTTGCGCTTGAAGAAGCCGCCCGGCATTTCCATCCCCACGTCCGGCGTGATGTCGCCGACGCCGAAACCGACCTGCAGCATGACAAGGTCTCCGCGAGGCGCCCCGCTTCAACGGAAAGAGTTCGTTAATGCCATGAAATAGAAGCACCAGCAGGTGAATGGGAGACATACGGACAGAATCAGGCCGATGATCGCGCACAGCTGTCCCGACTTTGTGGCGGAACGCCCGGATGGATCCATTTGGCCCCGGTCCATCTGGGACAGATCCGTCGATGCCATGACCAACGCGATGATGCCGAGGACCCAGGCCGGAATTCCAGCCCAGCAGAAGCAGAGACAGAGGACGCCAAGCGTCTGCACCGTCGAGCCCCGGTGCGGCAAGGCGTCGTAATACGGTCGGTCATAGTCGCGATCGAAGCGCGGCGGCGGGCGCGAGGGGCGATCGTAATCATCATAGCCTCTCGGCGGGTAATCCCGGTCCCGGGGGTCTCCGGGGCGAGGCGGCGCCGGTTCCTGGGCGATGGGGGCGCGCGACTCGACGAACGGTTCGGCGGTAAACTCGGCGCCGCAGGCGGGGCAGCGCACCACGGCGCCAACCTGGCCGTCGGGGACGTTTAGTTTGCGCTGACAGTGGGGGCACTGCGTGATGTCCGGCATGGCGACTCCGGCGCTGGATCGGCGTTTAGCGTTGCGGGTTCGTTCCTTCACGCCATCCTATACGCCCGCCGGCCGGTTCGCCACAAGACAACACACAGGAACGGCCGTCAGTTCGGCTGTCGCCGCCCTGGATGGGTGCACGCAGCCGGTATGCACAATAAGGCCGGTCGGTCTCTGTGCGCAGCAGCCCCGTCCGGCGTTCACAAGTGGTCACGGTAGGCATGGCCGCAGCCGGCGTTGGCGCAGGTGCAGCCGCTGCCCTCGAAATGACGACAGTTGCACTTGCTGCAAGCGCCGATGCCTCCGTACGGACCGGATCCACGGGCGGGATTCGGCACCGCGGGCTTCGGGGCGGCGGCTTGCGCCGCGGCGACCGCCGCCAAACCGGCGCTGCCGGCGGCGC
>DATKHW010000290.1:0-3205 GCA_035546275.1 Gemmataceae bacterium | reverse complement strand
GCCCCACCGCCATCTTGCTCGGAACTGCCAAGACGCGGCGCATCATCTTGCTCGAATGTCGCCACGTCGATTTCGACTTGCGAACCAGCGTGGATTTTCGGTCCTGCAACATAGCCTTTTGGAAGGACGGCGCGCAATTGCAGCACAATCCGGGCCGGCCACATGCCATGAATTTCTTCCCAGGAAACACGGGTGCTCACCGGTGGTCGAAAATGATCGCGTAGTGGCATGGAAACCTCCTTCACCGCCATTGTATCACGGCGGCCCTCCTTTGTTTTCCCCCGGCGTCGGGACGGTCACCGCCGGCTTCTCCGCTTTCGCCTCCACCTCCGCCGCCAGCTTCTGGAAGTCCGCCCGGCCGCGGAGCGCGTCGAAGTCCGACTCCCTCAGCTCGCTGGGCTGGGACCAGCCGAGCTGGACGACGGCCGCGAGAGCGGCGACGGACTGGTCGGCGAACGTCTTGGCCTCCTCCTTGGTCACGCCGGACTTGGCGTCGCCGGCCAGGCCGCCCAGCCCGGCCAGCAGCGCCAGCGTCCGCGACCGATTGAACTGAGCTTCGGCGTCCAGGTTCGGGACCTTGGCCCACTGTTCGAGGGCCTGTCGCAGGTCGGCGGCGGCTTCGGCCGGCTGCCCGGCGCGGACCCGGACCGCGCCGCGGTAGGCGTAACTGTAGGCGACCAGCTCGCTGTAATCGGTGTTGGTGGGGTCGGCCTCGGCCAGCTTCTGGCGGATGGCCAGGCCCGCGTCGAGCGCGGTGAACGCCTCGGCGAAGCGCTTCTGGCGGCCCAGCGCCAGGCCGATATTGTTGTGGCAAGCGGACAAGCTATTCTTGCAGGCACTGCTGGCGGGGTTGGCGTCCACGAGCTTCTGCGCGATCGTCAATGCCTTCTGGAGCGGGTCCAGCGCCTCCGCAGACTTCCCCATGGCCAGGAGCACCACGCCAATGGCGTTGTGGGTTTTGGCCTGTATGTCCTGAAACCGCGTATTGGCGGGGTTGGCGTCCACCAGCTTCTGCCCAATGGCCAACGCCTTGCGGAACAATTCCAGTCCCTCCGCCGGCTTCCCCATGTGTTTGAGCATGTTGCCAGTGTTGCGGACGATTACCGCCTGCGCGAACTGGTACTCAGGGAGGGTGGGATTGTCGTCAACCAGTTTCTGGTAGACGGCCGAGGCCGTGCGGAAAGCCTCCAGCGCCTCCGCCAACTTCCCCTGCTTTGTGAGCATTACGGCCATGTTGATTTGGATCGCGGCCAGGGCGCTCTTATAGCCGTCGACCGCGGGATAGTCCTCAACCAGTTTCTGGTAGATGACCAGCGCGTCGCGGGTCGCCTCCATTCGCTCTTCGTACTTGCCCAGCGGAAGCGCCCCGCCGATGTTGAGGCAGCAACTGGCCAGACTCGTCTTGAAGTCGATGTCGTCGGGTTTGGAGGCGGCCAGCTCCCGCCGGAGGGGCAGTTCCTTGCGGAACGCTTCCAGCCCCTCCGCTGGGTTCCCAGCGGCAAAGAGCATGAAGCCGCTGTTCGTGCAGCAGTTCGCCAGCAGCTCCTGGAAGTCGGAGTTGGCGGGGTCGGCGTCATGCAGCTTCTGAGCAAGGGCCGTTGCCTTGCCGAACGACTCCAGCGCCGAGGGTGTAGCGCTCCGTGGCGGCTGGAGGCACGGCGATCTCCTGGCGGCTCGCGGGGAGGAAAGACCCGGCGCCCTCCGGACCCTCGGTCGACTGTTCCAGGAAACCGCCCAGCTGCTCCTGCTCCCGGAGCAGCTCCTCCACCCGGCCGCGCAGGGCCGGATCGCCGCCGCAGGCCCGATCCAGATACGCCGCGCGCTCGGCCGGGCTGGGCTGCTGCACGGCGGCGAGGAAAATGTCGCGCTCGGTCATGGCTGTGTACCAAGGGTGTTTGCTCGAAGATCCGTGCGTATGTCGGCCGCCGCCTCCAGGGCCTGCGTGACGTTGTTCATGCCGTCAGAGTAACCGACCCGGCGCCGCTCCGCAATCACCCGCGGTTGCCGCGACATCCGCAAAAAATAAATCGACGCGCCGGCCCCTTCCGTCGCGGTATATAGTGGAGGTCCCACGAGCCGGGAGGCGAGCGTGAAGACGGGTCGCGTGCGGATGATTCTGGGACGCCTCCGTGAGGCGGCGCTGCCCAAGGGCGCCGGCCTTTCGGACGGGCAGCTCCTCGGCCAGTTCGTCGCCCGCCGCGACGACGGCGCCTTCCAGGCCCTGGTGCGCCGCCACGGACCGATGGTGTTAGCCGTTTGTCGCCGTATCCTCCGCCATGTCCAGGACGCCGAGGATGCCTTTCAGGCGACTTTCCTCGTGCTGGCCAAGAAAGCCGCCGTCGTGGCCGATCGCGAAGCCGTCGCCGGCTGGCTGCACGGCGTCGCTTACCGCGCCGCCCTGGGAGCGCGGTCCGCGGCCCTCCGCCGCCGGGCGAAGGAACGACAGGTCGAAGCCATGCCGCATCCCATCGCGCCGCCTCAAGACGATCAGCGGGAACTGCTGGAAATGCTGGATCGGGAACTGGCGCGCCTGCCGGAGAAGTACCGTCTGCCGGTGGTGCTTTGCGAGCTGCAAGGCCGCAGCCGCAAGGACGCGGCCAAGCAGTTGGGGCTGCCGGAGGGCACGCTGTCCAGCCGGCTGGCTGCGGCGCGCAAGACGCTGGCCGCCCGGCTGTCCGCGGGCGGGGCGATTTCGGCGGCGGCGTTGGGGACGTTGTTTACCGAAGGGGCGCGGGCAATCTGTGTGCCCGGCCCATTGCTGCTGTCCACGGTGCGCGCGGTCGGCGGGGTCGTTCCCGCCGGCGTGGCGGCCCTGACGGAGGGAGTCATGAAGTCGATGCTGCTGACGAAATTGAAAGCGACGGCGTGGGGCCTGCTCTTGGCCGCGTCGCTCAGCGTGGGAGCGGTCGTCCTGACCTATCGGCCGGCGTCGGCCCAATCGGCGCCGACCGGCCAACCGCCGGCGGCGGCGAAGTCCTCGCCGGAAAAGGATGAGCTGGAGGCGATGCGCTTGGAGATCGAGGCGCTGCGGCTGGAGTTGAAGGCGACCAAGGCGCGAGTAAAAGCGTTGGAGGAACAAGCGGAGGCGCAGAAGGTGCAGGCCGCCCAGCCGGCGGGCGACGCTGTCTTTAAGGGGCTGAACACCAGTTTAGGGTATTATCCGGTCTCCGATCTTCTTATTAGCAAGTATGGCGCTGTCGATCCG
>DATKHW010000289.1:0-11342 GCA_035546275.1 Gemmataceae bacterium | reverse complement strand
TCTTGCGACCCACCCTACGGCCCACCCTACCATAAGAGTAGCCGCCTGTCGCACGACGGCCATGAAAGGGGAACCGATGTCCGCAGTGCTCCGCGAACACGCTCGCTCCATCTGGGACGCGGCCGTCGCCGCCGCCGATGCGTTCCAGCTGGTGCAATCCGCCTTAACCGGAGCGGAATTGCGCCGGGCCGTGGATCAGGCCGGCCGCATTGTCGTGGTCGGCGGCGGCAAGGCCGGGGCGGCGATGGCGGCCGGCGTCGAGGCGGCGCTGGCCGATCGGCTCGACCGCGTCTGGGGCGTGGTGAATGTGCCGGCGGGGACGGTGCGGACGCTGCGGTCGGTGCGGCTCCACGCCGGCCGGCCCGACGGCGTCAACCATCCCACCACGCCCGGCGTCGCCGGCGTTGAGGAGATGCTGGATCGAGTAAAGGCGATAGGGCCGGGCGACATTGGCCTCTGTCTGCTGTCCGGCGGCGGCTCGGCGCTGCTGCCGGCGCCGGTCGAGGGCGTTTCGCTGGAGGACAAGCAGCGCATCACCGCCCTGCTGCACGCCTGCGGCGCGACCATCGACGAAATGAACTGCGTCCGCAAGCATCTTTCGGGCTTCAAGGGCGGCCGGCTGGCCCAGGCATTTGCGGAGCGTGGATGTCCGCTGTATAGCCTCCTCATTTCCGACGTGATCGGCGATCCGCTCGACGTGATCGCCTCCGGACCGACCGCCGCCGATCCGACGACCTTCGCCGACGCGCTGGCCGTTCTGGAGCGCCACGGACTGACCGATCGCACGCCGCCAAACGTGCTGGACCATCTCCGCCGCGGCGCCGCCGGCGCCTTTCCCGAGACGCTGAAGAAGCTGCCCGAATCGGTCCACAACCGCATCCTCGGCAACAACGCCGCCGCCCTGACCGCCGCCGCCCGCCGCGCCGCGGAGCTGGGCTATCCGGTGCTGAACCTCGGCTCCTGGATCGACGGCGAGACCCGCCCCGTCGCCGCCGTCTTCGCCGGGATCATGCGGAGCATTCAGACCGACGGCCGACCGATGCGGCCGCCGGTGTGCGTGCTGTCGGGCGGCGAGACGACCGTGACGCTGCCGGCGGACCACGGCAAGGGGGGACGGAATCAGGAATTCGTGCTGGCGGCGGCGCTGAAGCTGGGCGCGGCGGGCCTGCGCAATGCCGTCGTGCTAAGCGGCGGCACCGACGGCGAGGACGGCCCCACCGACGCCGCCGGGGCCATTGCCGACGAGGAAACGCTGGCGCGGGCCGCATCGCTGCGACGAGACCCTGCGGCCTATCTGGAACGGCACGACGCCTATCCGTTTTTCGCCGCGGTCGGCGGCTTGATCCGCACCGGGTTGACGCAAACCAATGTGATGGATGTGCGCGTCTTACTCATAGGATCGTGAACAGCGCACCAGACGGCAGACTTTGCCATCTCCTGTCAACTGTCCGCCAAAGTCACCACAAGGCGCTTGCCGACGGCTTCGGCGTATCGTGCCAGGGTTTCGATGGTGGGATTGGGACGTTGCCCGGTTTCCAGCTTCGACAGCGCCGAGGCGTCCATGCCGGTGAGCTTCGTCAGGAGGGCGAGGCTGAGACCCTTGGCCTCGCGCGCGGCCTTCAGTTGGTCCAGCACCTGTTGCAGCTCATCGCGGATCGCCATGCGTTCCTGATGACGGCCGACCAAGTCGGGCAATTCCGCGGCGACTTGTTCTCGCACAGTTTTGTATTTTGCGGCCTCTTCGGGCGTCAGCCGCCGGTCGCGGGTGATGCGGCGCATGGTCATGGTCATCGCCTCCTCGGAACGTCGAACGCTGTTATGGGGTAGACCGTGTCGGCGTCGATTTCGTCGTAAACCACCATTTGATGTCGACCGCTGCTGCAGCCGCCAGAGTCGTGTGGTATTATAACACCACGTTATGGCAGCGGCGGCCAAGCCGGCTGAAGGCATCGAGCCTTGCGCAATCGCAGGTTTACCGGATTCTGGTTGACAGCCTCGGGGCAGCCTGCTGTGCTGTGCGGACGGCGGCGGTAAAACAACCCTTCGGGTGGAGGCAGGGTGAGGCTGACGATGGCAGTCGTGCTGCACGGCACAACTCTGCTTCGCGCACAACGCATCGAAAGCCTTGGTCCCGACCCGGATTACGTTGAACCGGCGGGTGGGACAAAGGCCGAAGGGTTTTCGACCTACCTCGAAAGCGGCCCACTCCCGTTGGGCGCGCCCGAGGATTATGCCCGCCGCAAAGCGGCTTTATTCCCAAACGAAGGCGGTCCAGCTATACTGGCGGTTGACGTACCGGACCACATCATTGCCTTGGCTGTGTCAGTACGTATTTCCCCCTCAGTCAGGGGGTCGTCCAGTTCGACAAGGGCGCAGGTCTGGAAGAGCTGCGGACCGCCTGGCCGACGCTGCGGAAGGAAATCCGACCAGGGTGATTACTCATGAACACGACCTCGGAACTTGCAGAGGCTTTCCGCAGCGCACTCGAAAACCCCACCCGCGGCGTCGTCGGCGTGGTTGACGACTTGCTAAGGCTATGCCCGGAGCAGGGGTTGCGACTTGAGTGGCAAGGCGACGGCTGTAGGATGTGGTTCCTCAACGGCGGGTCGGAAGAGGGGACGGAAGTGTCGCTCCCCAGGTCGGCCTTTCGGGCGATGCTCGCCCGCATCGCGGTGCTGTGCAACGAACGAAGGCCGAACTCGGTTTCGCCTTACGGGGGAAAGGGGGAATTGTCGATCGGTGCAAATCCGCCGGCGGCGCTCCGAGTTTCGTTCGCCAACACGGCCGCGGAGCAGAAGCTGGAACTGATGCCTGAGACCGCGCTGCCCGCCGACGATTCGGCCTGATCCAGCGCGAGCACTGCGGGGCGCCATGCTTTCGCGACCCTTCGGGGACCCCCGCGAGACTTCCCGAACTTTGCGGTCCACGACAGCGTGCTGCTCAAATGGAAAAGGGCAATGTTACCTGCTGTTTAGAAGGAGACTGCCATGAAGAGTCTGGCGGAAGCCGTCCAAGTGCTTGAGCAATTCACGAAAGGGAACCTTCGGGGGAAGATTGCTTCAATCGAGCAAATCCTTCGCTTATCGGGTCAAGCTGACTGTAGGGACTACTTGGCTCGCAGTGCTATCACCAGCGACTTGTTCACGGCTGCACTGCTGTTAAAGCAGGCGGCTGGGCAGATCAACGAAGTGATCCACGCCGTTGCTATACTCTTGCTTCTTCCGAACCTGCTTCAAGAGGGGGAGAAGGTCGAATACCTGTCGCTCGCTGCGGGTAACACGGGGAAGCCATTTGACTTGGAGACGTCTCACAGGATCGCCGAATTCAAGTTCATCCAGTGGCGCGGGGGCAGCCAAGACGCACGCCGCCAGGACAACCTGTTTCAAGATTTCTTCAATGTGGCTGAACACCAAACCACCAAGCTCAAGTGTCTCTATGTATGGGGCACCACGATCCCTTTGACATTCTTGAATGGTCGGCGAAGCATCGAGAGCGTATGCCGAAACCGGCGATTGTGGGACAGGTTCCGGGCGACATATGGTGAGCGGTTCCGAGTTGTCGCAGATTACTACAGTTTTCGCCGAGACGAGGTTTCGATCAGAGATGTCGGGCCGCTGCTCAACCAGGTTGGCGTAGCAGACCTGCTCCCGTTGTCCGACGAGGCCAGGGATGTCAGCGCTCAAGCACCGCGCCCCAGAAAATCCACTCGCTGCGAAATCTTTGGCCATTCGGCGACGGCGGTGATACGTTGGATGGGAGCCAACAGATGGAGCTTCGCTGATTGCAGAGCCGCGTTGGCTGCGCATGGCGCTGCCGGAACAAGTGACGCCACCATCCAAACACAGCTGCGGGCTGGAAGAAAAGGTGAGCGTGGTCCTGCCGCCACCATCACAAGCACGCAGGCTGAAGAACTGGCTGCGTGCAGGAGAAAATGAGCGAGTTTCATCGTTGTAGTGTCTGTTATCTGCGGCTCTTGCCGCAAGCCCGCAGTGGTCGTCAGGGGCGGGGCCGCCGCTTACAACATATTAAACGGATCCACATCCAGCGTAAACTCCACCCCCGTCGGCGCCCGTTGCGTCGGCAGCACCGCTCGCAGCAGCTGGTGAAGCGTCGCCGCGCTCGGCGATTGCAGCTGGAAGTGATAGCGGAAATATCCCTTCAACCGAAACACCGGCGCCTCCGCCGGACCCAGCAGCCGCACCTCCGCCGGACCTTTCTCCGCCAGCCCCTTCAGCCCCTCGTGGAACGCCGCCGCCAGGCGTTCGGCGAAATCGGCCGCCGTCTGCTGCTCCCGGCCGCGGACGATCACCCGCGCCATCCGCTGATACGGCGGATAATTGTGCGCCTTGCGGTGCAGCAATTCCGCCTGCGTGAAAGCGGCGTAGTCGTGCGCCGCCGCCAGCGCGATGCAGGGGTGCTCCGGCGTGAATGTCTGCACCATCACCCGGCCGCCGCGCGGTCCCCGGCCGGCCCGGCCCGACACCTGCGACAGCAGCTGAAACGTCCGCTCCGCCGAGCGGAAATCCGGCACGTGCAGCCCCACGTCGGCGTTCACCACGCCCACCAGCGTCACGTTGGGGAAGTCCAGCCCCTTCGCGATCATTTGCGTTCCCAAAAGGATGTGAATCAGCCCCTCGCGGAACGCCGCCAGCACCCGGCCGTGGCTGCCGGGCCGGCGCATCGTGTCGCTGTCCATCCGGCGCACGACGTGGTTGGGGAACAGCTCTTCCACTTCCTTCTGCAATTTCTCCGTGCCGAGTCCCTGGTAACGCACCGCGGCCTGGCCGCACAGCGGGCAGGTCTTCAGCGGTTCCTGCTCGTAACCGCAGTAGTGGCAAAGCATCACGTCGCGCTGCTTGTGATAGGTCAGGCCGAGGTCGCAGAAGCGGCACGATTCGATGTGGCCGCACGACGGACAGTGGATGTGCGTCGAAAAGCCGCGGCGATTCAGCAGCAGGATTACCTGGCCGCCGTCGCGGAGGGCGTCGCGCATCGCCTTTTCCAGGCCGGCGCTCAGGGCGGGGAAGCGGCCGTGGCGAGCCTCCTCGTGCCGGCGGTCGACCAGCGTCACTGGCGGCAACGGCCGATCCAGCACCCGCTGCGGCAACGACAAGAGCGTGTACTGGCCGCGCTGGGCGTTGTGCCAGCTTTCCAGCGACGGCGTCGCCGAGCCGAGGATGATCGGGATGTTTTCTAGCCTAGCCCGCATCACCGCCACGTCGCGGGCATGGTAGCGCGGCGTCGATTCCTGCTTGAAGGTGCTTTCATGCTCCTCGTCGATGACGATCAGGCCGAGCTTGCGGCACGGGGCGAAGACGGCGCTGCGGGCGCCGACCACGACCTGCGCCTGACCGCCCGCCACGCGCCGCCAGTGGCCGCCGCGCTCGGCGTCGCCCAGATGGCTGTGCAGCACCGCCGTCTCGCTGCACCGGCCGCGGAACTGGGCGATTGTCTGCGGCGTCAAGCTGATCTCGGGCACCAGGACTAGCGCCTCCTTGCCCTGGCGCACCACTTCCTCAATGGCGCGTAAATAGATCTCCGTTTTCCCACTGCCGGTGACGCCGTGCAGGAGAAACGCATGGAAATCGCTTTGGTGCAGCGACGGTTCCAGCTGGGACCAGGCCGCAATCTGATCGGCGTTGAGCGTGATCGGCCCCGTCGGTTCGGTCGGCTCCTCAACGGCGTCGTCCAGGAAGCGGTCCACGCGGCGGGTGTGACGGCGGAGCAATCCCTTGTGCAGCAGCGCCTCGATCGGCCCGGCCCCGCAATGGAGCCGGCGGGACAGCTCGCGCACTTCCATCGGCGCCCGCACTTCCCGCAGATGCTGCAAGACGGCGGCCTGCTTGGCCGGCAGACGCGGCGGCGTCTCCATGCCGGCCGCCGCCTCGATGAAGGTCCGCAGCCGCGTGCCCGATTGCTTGCGGGCGCCGGACGGCACCACCGCATTCAGCACCTGACCCCATCCGCAAAGATAATAGTCGGCCATCCATCGCGTCAGGCGCATCAAATGGTCGTCGAGCAGCGCCTCGTCGTCGACGACCTCGGCCAATTCCTTGACAGGCCGGGCAGGCGGCGTCTCACTGACGCGGACGCAGTAACCGATCGTGGTGCGATCGCCGCGGCCGAACGGGGCGCGGACGCGTTTGCCGACGCCGACGACGTCTTTCAGGTCCGGGCCGACGGCGTAGGTGAAAGCATGGTCGAGGGGACGGTCGAAAACGACGTCGGCGAACAGCCCGGCCAGGGGTGGGGCCGGCGGTTCGTCCAGTGCAAAGAGCGTCGGCTGAAAGATTTGGGTCACGACCACCTCCCGGCTCACGAGAAGCCCATGCACGGATGAACACTGTTCTATTATACAGTGCGCCGCGCCGCCGGATGGAGGTCGGTTGTCGCCCGCGCTCCTCTCCAGGCGATCCTCTCCTGATATTCGTCCAAGAAGAGGTCGCCTGTTGAAGTCGCGGGTTCAAAGTCCGTTTCTTGCTCCGCTGGGTTTCCATTCACTGGCGAACGACAACGCCCGATGTCTCTGGGGCGCCCGCACGTCAGGGGTCGATCGCAGCCATAATACAGAGATAGACATATCTGTATTATTAAACACATTATACGCCCCTTCAGTGGCGAAGATAAGGAGAATCTAAAATGAAAGTATCATCAAGACCGCGGAAGCCGCAAAACCCGTCTTGAGCGGCGATCATTGGCACGGACGCTCATCTCCCCAGCCGCTCCCTTGTCTTTTCCCGCGTGATGTGCTTTCCTCAACAAGTCCGAACAATGCCGAGGCTCTGCATCCATGCGCACCCAATTGCGGATCGTGGCCGGCTCCCTCAAGGGTCGGAAGCTCGCCTGCACCGTCAATTCCACCGTCCGTCCGACGCCGCAGATGGTGCGCGAGGCCCTCTTCAGCATCCTCGGCGACGCCGTGCCGGATCGGCCCTTCTACGACGTCTTCGCCGGCACCGGCGTCGTCGGCCTCGAAGCGCTCAGCCGCGGCGCCGCGTCGGCCACGTTCGTCGAGCGCGACTTCCGCGTCGCCGCCGAGCTGGAACGGCACATCGCGGCCTTCGGCGTCGGCGATTCGGCGCGCATGGCGCGGGCCGACGTGTACCGCTGGGTCGAGCGCTTTCGGCCGCCGGATGAACCCGTCGTCATATTCCTCAGTCCTCCCTTCGCCGACTTCGAGCGCCGCCTCGACGATCTGCTGACCCTGGTCGGCGTCTTGCAGCAAAAAATCCATGAGGGATCGATAATCGTGCTTCAAGCAGAACGCGGCGTCCCGCTGGACGAGCTGCCGGATCGGGACGGCTGGGACCGGCGGACCTACGGCCGGAACGAGCTGTTTCTCTGGGTCAAGGAATCCGATCCCGAGCGGAACGGTCAGGAGGATGAACGCCATGACGACGCCGACCGAGCGTGAGTTCGCCGTCGAGGTGGTGCGCCGTCTCCGCGAGGCGGGCCACGAGGCGCTGTGGGCCGGCGGCTGCGTCCGCGACGAGCTGCTCAGCTTGGCGCCCAAGGATTACGACGTGGCGACTTCCGCCCTGCCGGAACAGGTACGCCGGCTGTTTCGCCGCACCGTCGGCGTCGGCGAAGCCTTCCTCGTCGTGGAGATTCTCGGTCCGCGTTCTCTCAAGGTGCAGGCGGCGACGTTCCGTTCCGATCTGGAATACCGCGACGGCCGGCGGCCCGAAGGCGTGGTCGTCTCCACGGCCCGCGAGGACGCCCTGCGCCGCGATTTCACCATCAACGGCATGTTCTTCGATCCGCTGGAGAACCGGGTCATCGACTGCGTCGGCGGCCAGGACGACCTGCGGAACCACATGCTGCGGGCCATCGGCGACCCCGAAAAGCGGATCGGCGAGGACAAGCTGCGGATGATGCGAGCGGCCCGCATGGCGGCCCGTTTCGAGCTGACCGTCGAACCGGCCACGGCCGCGGCCATTCGCAAGATGGCGCCGCAAATCACGGTGGTCAGCGCCGAGCGCATCGCCGATGAGCTCCGCAAGATGCTGGTCGATCGGCATCGGGCGCGGGCCATGCGGCTGTTCGTGGACCTGGGCTTGGCGGCGCCGGTGCTGCCGGAGCTGCTGCCGATGATCGGCCTGCCGCAGGGATTGCCGCGCCCCGACGGCCCCGCGCTGCCGCCGCCGGGGCGGCCAGCCCTCTCACCCCCACCCCTCTCCCCCGAAGCGGGGGAGAGGGGAGAAGGGAGCGGTCTCGATCTCTGGGAGCACGTCCTGCGGGTGCTGGATTTGCTCGGCGAGGAGCCGTCGTTTCCGCTGGCCTTCGCCGCCCTGCTGCACGACGTCGGCAAGCCGCGCACCGTCGGCCGGACGCCGGACCGCTACACCTTCTACTGCCATGAACACGTCGGCCGGCGCATGGCGTCGGAAATTTGCCTGCGCCTCAAAACGTCGAATGAGGAGCGGGAAAGGATCGAATGGCTGGTGGAGAAGCACCAGATGCTCGCCGACGCCCGGCAGATGAAGACGAGCAAGCTGAAGACGCTGCTGGCCCACCCCGGCATCCACGAGCTGCTGGCGCTGCACCGGGCCGACGCCCTGGCCAGCGGCCGCGGCGACGAGCACGTCGTCTACTGCGAACAGCTGCTGCGGGAGTGGTCGGAGGCCGATCTGAATCCGGCGCCGCTGTTCACCGGCCACGATCTGCAGCGCATGGGGGTCGAACCGGGGCCGATCTACAAACGGCTGCTGGACGCGGTGCGCGAGGCGCAGCTGGACGGCACGATCCAGACAGCGCAGGACGCGAAGGCGCTGGTCGATCGGCTGCTCTCGGAAGGATGAATGAGGAACGAGGAATGGATTGATTCATCATTCTGTACCTGTTCACCAGTAGAAGGGGACCGCCGCTCCGATGCCTAACACGCGCGATGATGTTGAATTTGACCTGGCCACGATAGAACCTTGGTGATCCGCTGAAGGCGGTGCGTCGAACCGACGCACGCTGCGCCAATCGGCTGGATTGGTTCGGTCGATGTGACCTCAGCCTCGAACGCTTCGACGCAAAGTTACTTCGGTGATTCGGACCTCAGCGTGCAACGGAGATCGGCTTACCTGCGCGTGTCGATGTGGCCGCCGCGCGCAGCGGTTGGCTTGTCCGTCGACGAAGCGGGTCCGAGGGCTCAAGGAGTCACCACGCCCACCCCGGCCGCCCGGGGGCAGGAACACGCCCACCCGGTCCTCGAAGCATTCGCCGACTGGCTGGCGGAGCAGACGCCGCGAGTCCTGCCGAAGTCGGCGATCGGCGAGGCCGTGACTTACGCCATGAACTAGTGGCCGTCACTCGTCGAGTACGCTCGCGACGGCCGGCTGAGGATCGACAACGGCCCGGCCGTGCAGGCGATCCGCCCGCCGGCGGTCGGCCGGAAAAACTGGCTGCACATCGGCGATGACGGCCGCTTGCGTCCTGCGGCCGTCTTGCTCAGCCTGGCGGCCTCCGTCAGGCGACACGGCGTCAACCCGTGGGCCTACTACAGACACGTCTTGACCGAACTGCCGAGCCGTCCCGAGCAAGCCGACCTGATCTACTTTCCGGCGGTCGGGTTTGCGCGGGCGCCCTGGGCATCGATCCCGCTCGTTTCCGGCGCGGCGGCCGGCGTCTAAAAGGTAACGAATACCCTGAGCGCAGTTTGCCGGCGGCCCGCGGTTTTCCCTGCTCGACGGCGGACAGGATGTGAGTGACGTCGTTCACGCCGCCAAAATAACCGACCCGCCGTCTCTCCGCTACCGCCCAGCTTGCGGCGCCCGCTTCACGCCGCCGGGCGCGCCCGGCTTGCTGTCTTTAGGCGACGGCCGCACAGGTTGTTCGTCCACCGGAGCCTCCGAGGCGGGTTGGCGGAATGGCTGGCCGAATGGTCGATTCAGCCGGCGGTGCGCCGGCAGCGCTGGCAATGCCGGCGATCCCTTTCATCTCCTCTATCTGATTTCGGCCTCCTCCGGCCGACGCCGTTGGCCATCGACGGTTAGGGGCGCGGTCTCCTGAAGGCTTGCCGCCAGCGTCGGATAGTAGGCGCTCAGGTAGCCGATCGCGTCTCGCGGGTCCTGGACATAATCCAGGACCGCGTCCGCCACATTGTTCAGATTCCAGATCGTGTAAGGTTTCTTTTTCTTGCCGAGCGCCGGTTGGACGTAGCCCTGCGGCTTGGGCCTCTTCAGCCACTTTTTTTGGAATTCCTGGATCATCGTGCCGGTGGCGTCGTCGTAGACGCCCTCCTGGATCTTCGTGGTATCGACCGACGTCCCTATCTTGCTGGCCGATTGGAAGACCAGCAGAAGAAGCAGCTGGACGAGCAGGACGTCGTCTCGGGAGTTGGCCTTGCCGGGGCCGACCGAGTGCGTGATGTTGGCGAACCGGTTGCCGTACTCGTCCTTGTCGATGAAAGCCATAATGTTCCCCCTTTCCCAGAGGCGACCGGCGCCCGCCGGGGCCGCCGCCGTCCCCTCTGCCTCCTCATCGCCGTCCGTGCGCGAATGGTACACGCCCGCACGGATTTTTTTCGGAGGTCCGTTCGCCGAACAATTCATTGCCATCCGCGGGATCGGTCTGGTAGAAGGGAGGGGTCAGGCCGCGGCTCCGGAGACATGCCATGTCCGACGACGGGACGTTCACGCACTTCATCCGCCGCGTCCGGGCCGGCGACGAGCGGGCCGCCGCGGATCTGGTGCGGCGCTACGAGCCGCTCATCCGCCGCGAGGTGCGGCTGCACCTGGAGGATCGCCGCCTCGCCCGGCTGTTCGACTCGATGGACGTGTGCCAGTCGGTGCTGGCCAGCTTCTTCGTCCGCACGGCCGCCGGCCAGTACGACCTGGAACAGCCGGACCAGCTGGTGCGGCTGCTGGTGCGGATGGCGCGCAACAAGCTGGCGTCGGCGGCGCGGCGCCAGGGCCGGCAGCGGCGGGACGTGCGCCGCGTCGCGGCCGACGGCGGCGAGGCGCTGGGACTGGTCGCGGACGCCGGGCCGACGCCCAGCGAGGCGGTAGCGGGCCAGGAACTGCTGGTCCGGTTCCGGGCGGCCCTGAGCGAGGAGGAGCGGCGCGTCGCCGAGCTGCGCGGCGAGGGCCTGGCGTGGGAAGAGGTGGCGGCGCGGCTGGGCGGCACGGCGCAGGCCCGGCGCATGCAGCTGTCCCGGGCCTTGGAGCGCGTAGCGCGGGCACTCGGGCTGGAGGGGGCGGGCGAGGGGTGACGCCATGAGCCATTCCGCGGCGGTGGAGGGGGCGGTGGGCCGGCTGGGTCGGCTGTGGCGAGAGGGCGGGCGGCCCGATGTGGACGCCTTCCTCGCCGCCGCCGGACCCCTGCCCCCCGCCGAGGCGGCCGCCTTGCTGCGC
>DATKHW010000288.1:0-2503 GCA_035546275.1 Gemmataceae bacterium | reverse complement strand
GCGCACGTGAGCGGAAGACGACCGCTCGCTTGCGCTCGCGGCTGGTTCGCTACCAACGCCGCGGACGCTTCATGTGGATCCGCTTGATCCACGACTCCGGCGGGCGCGGCAGCGCCCGGCAGGTCGCGTCCTCGAAAACCTCCTCCGGGGCCAGGTGGAAGCGCCTTCTGTCCATGACGAAATCGACGTGGTACTCCGGCGGCCCCCGGCGGCCGATGCGGCCGACGATGATGTGCAGTCCGTCGCTGTGCGCCTCGTCGCGCTCGTCGATGCCGCTTGGATGCGGCCCCAGGTCGCCGTGGGAGTGGACGTCGCCCAGCAGGATATAGCCGGCCGGCAGCTCCAGCGGCAGGTTGAAGGCGATGGCGTCGTAGGCGTAGAGCCGGCCGTAACTGCTGTAGACCTCGACGGTCTGCTCGGGGCAGTGCCAGCGAAAAAGGCGGCGCTGCGGATGGTAGAGCAGCACCAGAGCGGCCTCCCCTTCATGCAGCCGGTAGGCGAACTCGAAGAACGCCAGCATGACGCGGCTCAGGATGCGGGGCACGCGGGCGCACCCTAGCTCGCACCGCGACTCGTGCGGCACCAGGCCGACCAGCGGCCCCTCGATGCGCGTGCTGGTGCGGTACAGGTCGGTGCGGCGCTCCAGGTACAAGCCGTCGCGAGCCAGGACGTAGCGCAGTCCGCCCAGCGGCAGCTCCGGCAGCGCCAAGCCGGCCCGCTTGACGTGGACGTCGGGGGTCATGTCACGTAGCTCCCTTCTTGCCGTTGACCGCGACCAGCAAGCTGGCCAGCTCGGCTGTGGCGCCCAGCGGCCGTGCCGCGCCAGTCTTGGTAAGCTCCGCCTCCAGGAGTTGCCCGACCGTGACGCCGACCGGCTTCCATTTCACGCCCAGCACGAAGCGCGGATCGCGCACCGACTCGGCCTCCCAGCGGTCCACGTCGGTGACGCGGGCGTCGACGCCGTCGGCCTTCGCCTTGCTGAAGGCCGAGTTCTTTTCGTGGACCTCGGAGGAGCGATTGAAGCCGCCGCCGAACAGGTGATGCACCAGCGCGTCCAGCCCCGCCGTGACGCCCGCCGCCGGCCGCTCATGGCCGAGGTACTGCGTGCAGAGCCACGCCAGGCAGCCGTAGGAGTTGGGGCTGACGTTGAGCAGGTTCGGCCAGCAGAGCGCGTCGCTGAGGGACCGCAACGGTTCGTTGCGGTAGAACAGTTCAGCGCGGCCCACAAACTTGCCCTTGAGAAAGGGCGCCTTGAGTACCACGTAAGGGAAGGCCAGCCGGCGCTCGCGGTAGGTCGCGGTGGGGCCGAACGCCGCGGGGCTATCGGGCGCGATCCACAGCACGCGCCGCAGCTGCGGTTTCAGCTCGGCGACGCACACCGTCAGGTCGCAAGAGGTGACCTTCCACTTGAGGTTGTCGGCCAGGGCCTCGCCGTCGAGGCCCTGCACGGCCACGCCCTGAACGGCCTGGACGAAGCGGGCCAGCTCGAACCGGGCGTCGGCGCCGTCGCCGCCGGTCACGCAGACCTCCCGGCCCTCCAGGATGATGCGCTCCGCCATGATTTAAACTCCTTGAACGATGGGTTAAAGCGTGTTATTGACGGTCACGAAACTGATGTCCGCGCCTGAGCTACCAGCTATTAGCTGTCAGCTATTAGCTGGTAGCGAAACGAACGGTGCTCGGGACGCCCCGGCGGATATACCTTTCCAGACCCTCAATAGCCCTTGACGGCGCTGGGCTTGACGAAGCTCAGCATCTTGATTGTGTCGTTGATGACCGTGTCCTCGCTCACGACCTGGCCGTTGATGACGGCGACGGCCTGTGGATCGATGTTGAGCAGGCCGGCCAGGGTCTGGCGCGCTTCGCGGACGCGCAAGCCGCCGACCGGGAAATGCCCGGTGTGGATGCCGTGCTGCACGAGGACGCTGCGCTCGGCGCCGGCCGGGGGCTGCGTCGGCGCGTCCTGGATCACGGGGGGCGCCGCCGCCTCGGTTTCCGGCGGGCGGCGTTTGAGGAACTGCAGACTCATGGGATGGCTCCTTTCAGAGACGGAAAATCGCATTCATCGCATCGACACGGACCGCGGCTGACGGTTGCGGCGCATCAGCGGCCGGACTTCCTCGACGTGGATCGTCTCGCCGGCGAACCATTCCGGGCAGTGTTCGCGCAGATTCTGCGGCCGCAGCGCGGCGGCCAGGCCGACGAACTGGGCGTGCAGGGCGCGGATGATCGCCTCGCCGTCCACGCCGAGCAATTCGCCGGCGTCGGCGCTTTGCCGCAGACAGTCGTCGATGGCCGTGCTGACCGCCTGTTCCAGCAGGGCCGGCGTGATCACGTCGCTGCGGCGCAGCGTCCGCCGCTCCGCGTTCACCAGCCGCACCTCTGCCAATCCCTGGTCGGGGTCGTTGCCGTACAGGTAGGCGAGCACCTGGTTCATCACCGCCGGGCGCGCCGCCGCGTCGCCCCCTGTTGTGGCGTGGTCGCCTCCTGTTGTGGCGCGGTC
>DATKHW010000287.1:0-2110 GCA_035546275.1 Gemmataceae bacterium | reverse complement strand
TCCGCCCCCGTGGCAGACGAGCAGCAGGGGGCCGGCCAGCACGCCGATCCCGTGGACGGGGCAGCGACCCTGTCGATGGGGCCGGGCTCCCTGCGCGAGGACCATGGTGAGCCGGCCGCGACGTTCGGCAAGTACGAGCTGCTGGGCGAGCTGGGCCGCGGCGGCATGGGCGTGGTCTTCAAGGCGCGACAAACGGGCCTTAACCGCACCGTCGCCCTCAAGATGCTCCTGGCCGGGCCGCTGGCGTCCGCCGCAGAGGTGCAGCGATTCCGCGCCGAGGCCGAGGCGGCGGCCCACCTCGACGACCCCAACATCGTCCCCATCCACGAGGTCGGCGACCATGAGGGCCGGCCCTACTTCAGCATGAAGCTCATCGAGGGCCGCAGCCTGTCGGGCTTCGCGGAAACCCCGCAGGAGGCGGCGCGGCTGCTGGCCGTGGTCGCCCGCGCCGTCCACTACGCCCACCAGCGCGGCGTCATCCACCGCGATCTCAAGCCCAGCAACATCCTGCTCGACGCGGAGGGGCAGCCCCACGTAACCGACTTCGGCCTCGCCAAGCGGCTGCAGTCCGACGGCGCCATGACGCAGACCGGCGCCGTCATGGGGACGCCGGCGTACATGCCCCCCGAGCAGGCGTCCGGCAGGAAGGGCGAGGTCACCACGCTGGCCGACGTCTACAGCCTCGGCGCGGTGCTGTACGAACTGCTGACGGGGCGGCCGCCGTTCCGGGGCGAGACGGCGCTCGACACGCTCGTGCAGGTGCTGGAGAAGGCGCCGGAGCCGCCTGGCAAGCTGAACCCACAGGTGGACCGCGGCCTGGAGGCGGTGTGCCTGAAGTGCCTGGAGAAGGACCCACGCCAGCGTTACGCCTCGGCGGCGGAGTTGGCCGACGACCTGGAGCGCTGGCGGCGCGGCGAGCCGACGCGGGCGCGGCCGGCGACGGCCTGGCAGGCGGTGCGCTTCTGGCTGCGGCAGAACCTGCGCACGGCCCTCTGGGTGCTGGCCGTGGGGGCGGCGTCCGGCCTGGTCATCGGCGCCGACTCCTACGTGCAGGTGCTCCAGGGCTGGCTGGACGACAGCATCGACCATAGCTACGGCCGGCTGCCGACGACGCCGCGGCCCTGGCTGGCCTCGCTGCCGCGGGTGGAAGGGCCGCCGAAAGGCGTCGTCGGGTTGGCCGGCGTGCTCGCCCTGACCACGTCCGGCCTGTGGGTGGTGCTGCTGGCCCGGCCGCGCACCTCCGGCGCCGACCTCACGTGCGGCCTGGCCGCCGGACTCGTGTCGGGCTACGTCGCCTTCCTGTGCGGCGGCGCGTGGACCTTCGCCGGCGTCGAGGAGGAGTTGACCTTGAACAGCATGGGCCGTGGCAACGCCTACTCCGACGCCTTCAAAGAGGACCAGTGGGGCGACCGGGTGGAGACGACCAATCCGGATCTGCAAGGGATGTCGGACCCGGATCGGCGGCGCGTCCTCTACGAGAAGCTGACTAGCGACTCAGTGATCGCCGTGCAGACCGGGCTGCTGCTGGGGTTGCCGCTTTACCTGGTGTTCCTGCTCGTCGTCCCTGCCGTGGAGGCGCTGGCCGCCGGCCCGCTGTGGCGGCGGCATCAGCGGACCTGGCCCGTCGTCGCCGCCTACGCGGAGCGCGTCATCCCGCTGGCGCTCACGATCGCCATGTGCTTCAGCCTGGTCTGGATGCTCTTCGCGCTGCAAGCCGTGGTCACGAAGGACTGGGTCCAGTGGTACGAGCCCCAGCTTCGGAAGAGGGGCATAGTGGTCCTGGCGCTGATCGCGGCGCAGGTCGCCACGTGGCGCCGCTGGCACTGGTCGCTGCGGCTGCTCCTGCACGCCGGCTGGATGGGCGCCATCGTTTTAGGTTTCGCGATGAACACGTGAGCGGCCTAAACACGCTTCGGCCCGTGCGGCGCCGCCCGATGAACTCGGTTTGGAAGGGGCGGGTGAGGGGTAAGCCATGAGCCATTCCGCGGCGGTGGAGGGGGCGGTGGGCCGGCTGGGTCGGCTGTGGCGAGAGGGCGGGCGGCCCGATGTGGACGCCTTCCTCGCCGCCGCCGGACCCCTGCCCCCCGCCGAGGCGGCCGCCTTGCTGCGC
>DATKHW010000286.1:0-5046 GCA_035546275.1 Gemmataceae bacterium | reverse complement strand
CATTTCATGGAGGAATACGATGTTTATTTCGGCGCCGTCGAATGGCTGCTGGCCACGGCGATGGTTTTCGGGTGCGGATGGCCGTTTCTGCAACGGGCCGGCGCGTCGGTGCTGCAGCGCAGTCCGAACATGTTCACGCTGATCGCGCTCGGCGTCGGGGCGGCGTACTTGTTCAGCACAGCTGCCCTGGTTTGGCCGGCGGCACTGGGGAAAGAACTCTATTTCGAGACGGCGGCCGTTCTGGTGGAACTGGTGCTGCTGGGACAGGTGCTAGAATTGCGGGCGCGCGGCCGAACCCAGGCGGCTGTGCGCCGGTTGCTTGGCCTGGCGCCGAAAACCGCCCGCCTCGTTCTGCCCGACGGCCGGGAGCAGGACGTGCCCCTGGAGTTGGTCCAGGCCGGCGACGTGGTGCGCGTCCGACCGGGGGAGCGCATTCCGGTGGACGGCGTCGTGATCGAGGGCGCCGGCGGCGTGGACGAGTCAATGCTGTCCGGCGAACCGCTGCCGATGGAGAAGGGGCCAGGTTCAAAGGTGGCCGGCGGCACACTCAACGGCGGCGGCATGCTGCTGGTACGGGCCGAGCGCGTCGGCGCCGACACGCTGCTGGCCCACATTGTCCGCATGGTATCCGAGGCGCAGCGAAGCCGGGCGCCAGTTCAGCGGCTCGTCGATCAGGTCTCGCGCTGGTTCGTACCGGCCGTCCTCTTCGTCGCTTTGCTGACATTCATCCTCTGGTTTAACCTTGATACGACGTTCGGCGGCGGGGAGCGGCTGGCGCACTCCCTGCTGAAGGCGGTCGCGGTGCTGGTGATCGCCTGCCCTTGCGCCCTTGGCTTGGCGACGCCGATGGCGGTGATGGTCGGCGTCGGTCGCGGCGCAGAGATCGGCGTGCTGATCCGCGACGCCGAAGCGCTGGAAACGCTCAGCCAGGTGGACACGCTGGTTGTGGACAAGACGGGCACCTTGACGGAGGGTAAACCACGCTTGATCGCGGTGGAGACGGTGAACGGCTTCGACGAGGCGGAGCTGCTGCGGTTGGCGGCCGGCCTGGAACGGGGCAGCGAACACCCGCTGGCCTCGGCCGTGGTACGCGGGGCGGAGGAGCGCGGCCTCTCGATACCGCCGGCGGAGGGATTTGAGTCGGTCCCGGGGCAGGGCGTGGCCGGCACGGTGGAAGGGCGGCCTGTCGTCCTGGGAACGCTGGCTCTCCTGACGAGCCGGGGGCGTCAGCCCCCGGATGATGCGGTCGCCCTGCAAGCGCGAGCCGATGCACTCCGAGCCGAGGGCGCCGGCGTCCTTCTGGCGGCGGTGGACGGCCGGCCGGCCGGATTGTTGCGCGTCGCCGACCCCATCCGATTGACGACGCCGGAGGCAGTGCGGCTGCTGCATGCCGACGGATTACGGCTGATAATGCTGACCGGCGACAGCCGCGGTACGGCGGAAGCGGTCGCGCTCTCGCTGGGCGTGGACGAAATCATTGCGGAAGCGACGCCTGCCATGAAAAACGACGTGATCGCCCAGCTGCAATCTGAGGGCCGCATCGTGGCGATGGCTGGCGACGGCGTGAACGACGCCCCGGCGCTGGCCCGCGCCAACGTCGGCATTGCAATGGGCAACGGCACGGACGTTGCTCTTGAGAGCGCCAGCGTGGCGCTGGTCCGCGGCGATCTGCGGGCCGTCGCGCGGGCGCGGCGGCTGAGCCGATCGACGCTTTCAACGATCCGGCAAAACCTATTTCTGGCTTTCGTCTATAACGCGCTGAGCATCCCGCTAGCGGCGCTAGGTTTGCTCAATCCAATGATCGCCGCCGCAGCGATGAGCCTCAGTTCGGTGTCTGTGGTGCTGAACTCGCTGCGGTTGCATGGAAAGGCGCTATGACGGGCGCCGCCAGTCTCATGGCTTCGGGTCCGCTTTTTTCCCGTCCAGCTGCTTCCAGAACTCCTCTGGCGGCCTTTCGTTGATTTGCACCAGCGTCTTGATGGAGCGCAGCAGTTCGGCGTCGCGCTCCAGTTTGAAGTCGCCGGAAAGCGCGACGAGCGGCAGCCCCTTCAGGGGCGAAAAGTCAGTGACCTGGGTTCCCCGGCAGTCCAGCGATGTCAACGGCATGCCCTTAACTGGGGATAGGTCCGTCACCGCGGTGTCGCGGCATGACAGGTAGGATAGCCGCATCCCCTTCATCGCTGACAAGTCGGATACCCGCGCTCCGCCAAGGTCCAGGTTTTGCAACCTGAGGTTCTTCTGCAATGGTTCCAGTTCGGCGACAGGCGTACTCAACAAAGAAAGGCTCTCCAACGGCATGCCTTCCAGGGGCGACAGATCGGACGTCTGATTGTAAGCGAAGTCCAATTGCTCGAGTTTCATGCCTTTGAGCGGCGAAAGATTCGATACCTGCCCCTTGCCAATACCGCTGCCCCGGCAGATCAGGGCTTTTAGTGTCGGCAGGGCACGCAGTGGTGAGATATCCGATACTTCATCCGTGAGGAAGTTAAGCCGCACGACGGCGCCATTCTCGATCTGCGGCGTTGCCTTGCCGTCAAATCCGGGGTTGAGTTCCTGCAGCTTGGCGAGCACCGCGTTCACCTGCTTCTCGGCGGGCAGCGCGGCGACTTGCTTGATCCAGGCGTCCTCGACGGGCGGCTTGGCGGCCGGGCCTGTTTGCTGCAAAAACTCCTTCGCCGGTTTGCCGTTGATCGTCTCAAGCGTCGGAATGGACCGCAGGACGGCGGCGTCGCGCTCCGGCTTGAAATCGCACCACAGCTCCTTGAGCGGCATTCCCCGGAGCGGCGAAAGATCGGAAACGTTTGCGCCGCGGACGACTAGCAGCGTCATAGGCATTCCTTTAAGCGGCGACAGGTCGGATACGTTGGTGCTTTCGCAAACCAACTGGGTCAGCTTCATGTCTTTCAACGGCGACAGATCGCTTACGGGCGTGCTATCCAACGCTAACTTCATCAGCTTCATGTCTTTCAGCGGCGATAGATTGGACACCGGTGTATGCCAGCAAACCAAATCGGTCAGCCTCATGTCCTTGAGAGGCGATAGGTCGTGAACTTGAGTGTAGCCACAGTTCAGATTGGTCAGCCTCATGTCCTTCAAGGGCGAGAGGTCGGCCACCGGCGTACTCTCGATATGCAGCAAGGACAGCCTCAAGTCCTTGAGAGGCGAAAGATCGGAAACAGGCGAGAAGTCAATCCAGAGTTCCACCAACTCCATTCCCTTTAGCGGCGACAGGTCGGCGACAGGGTCATGGTTACAGCGCAGGCTCGTCAGATTCATACCGTGCAGCGGCGAAAGGTCGGAGACGCACGTGTCGGAGCAGTCCAGATCGGTCAGCTTCATGTCCCCTAGCGGCGAAAGATCGGCCAGCTGTCCCTCGCCACGCTGAGGATTGGCACCTCGCGTTCCGGCGATGGTTAGTACATGCAGTTCGTGCAATGCGCGTACTGGAGAAACGTCAGTCACCTTGTCGGTCAGGAACTGCAGTCCGACGACCAAGCCGTTGTCAATGGTGGGCGTGACGTTGCCGTCGAAACCGGGGTTGCGCTCCTTCAGCTTGGCGGCCACCGCCTCAACCTGTTTGCCCGCGGGCAGCGCGGCGACCTGGCGAATCCACGCTTCGTCCAAAGCCGCCTTTGGCTGGACGTCCGGATCGCCTTTTTTCCCGTCGTCGATAATCTCAACTTTGCCGCCGGGCGGCACGGTCACCTCGCCGACCTTGTTGCCGTCCTTGTCGCGTATGACGATGATGATCGCGGCAGCGGCGGCGACGGCCGCCCCTGCCAGCATCAACCCAATCAGGACGCCGACGCGGCGACGCCGTTGAGGCGACGCTGGCACTGCCTTCTGTATCACCGCCGCAACGGGCAGCGTATCGCCTGGAGTCGCCTTGACGCGGTTGACATCCTGCTTCTCGGCAGACAATGCCTGGACGACCTCGCGGGCCGAAGCCGGTCGGCGGGCGGGGTCCTTTTCCAGCAGCCTCATAATGAGGTCCGCCAGATCGGCCGGCAAAGCGGGGTTGATCTGCCGCACCGACTTGGCTTCGTCCAGCGCCAGCGAACGCAGCAACGCCATGGTGTTGGACCCCGTAAATGGGGGCACGCCGGTGCAGAGCCTGTAGAGCACACAACCGAGGCTGAACAGGTCGCTGCGCGGATCGACCGGCTCTCCCGCAGCCTGCTCGGGCGCCATGTAGGCCGGCGTCCCAACGATCGCCCCGCTGCGCGTCAGATGCACATCATCCTTGCCGGCGCGCGCCAGGCCGAAATCGAGGATTTTCACGCGGCCCTGGTGCGTGGATTCCAGCCAGATGTTACCGGGCTTGACGTCGCGGTGGATCAGCCCACGGTCGTGCGCCGCCGCCAGTCCCTCGGCAATCTCCCGGCCGATGCGCAGCAGCTGCGCCGTCGTTGGCTTGCGGCCATCCCTCAGCCAACGATCCAGCGGCATCCCTTCCAGGAATTCCATCGCCAAGAAGGGCACGCCCCGGTCCTCATCCACCTGATAAATCGTGGCGACATGGTCGTGATGCACCGCGGCCATCGCCTGGGCCTCGCGCAGGAAGCGTTGCCGGGCCGGGGCGTCGGCGGCCAAGCGGGGCAACATGACCTTGAGCGCCACGACGCGCTTCAGCTTGATGTCCTCGGCCTTAAAGACGACGCCCATGCCGCCGCGGCCCAGCTCTTTGAAGATGCGGTAGCCGCCAAGCCGGCCGATCTCGTCGGGCAGCTGCGGCGGCGCGAGAGGCACGATTTCCGGCGGCGATTCTTCCAGTGAAGGCGGGGCGGCGCCCGCCGTGGCCTCGCCGCTGGCCGTCGCTTCGTGGGCGGACGGATGCAGGACCGCGATTCGTGCGATCAGCTGTGCGACCGGGGCTTCGTCCGCCGGGATCTTGGCCCCGCGCAGGACGGCCGCCGTTCGGTCCGACGCCAGGAGCGATTCGACGGTTTCGCCGCATTGGGGGCAGACTTCCAGATGCGCCGCCACCTGTTCCAGCTCTCCGGAGTCGGAACCGGGGGCGAGCAGACGCTCCAGCGTGGCGCGGTC
>DATKHW010000285.1:0-6151 GCA_035546275.1 Gemmataceae bacterium | reverse complement strand
TCCATCGCGCACCGTGTCGTCCGGATCGGCCAGGGCCGCGATCAGCGGGCCGACGGCGTCCGCGGCTTTCGGCCCGAACCAGCCGAGGGCGCCGGCGGCGTCGCGGCGGGCGCCGGCGTCCTCGTCCTTCAGCTGGGCGATCCATGCTGCGAGCGTCTTGCCGTTGTAGACCGGCGCCTTTTCCTCCGGCGCGGCACGGCCGACGGCCGGCGCGAGCAGCAGTAATCCGAGGATAAACCCCAGCGGCGTCGAGCTTCGCATGGCGGCCTCCCCTTGAGCCAGGCAACGCGGCCGATTATACACGAAGACATGAGCCACAACACTTACGACGCCATCGTCCTCGGAATCGGCGGCATGGGATCGGCGGCGGCGTTCGAGCTGGGCCGCCGCGGCCGGCGCGTGCTCGGCCTGGAGCAGTTCGCGCTCGGCCACGACCGCGGCAGCTCTCACGGCCACACTCGCATCATCCGCAAAGCCTACTTTGAGCATCCCGATTACGTCCCTCTCGTCCTCCGCGCCTGGGAGCGCTGGCGGGACCTGGAACGCCGTTGCGGCCGGACGCTGCTGACGGAGCATCCCTGTCTGAGCATCGGCCCGCCGGACGGCGAGCTGATCGCCGGCGTGCGGCAGTCGGCCGCGCAGCACCGCTTGCTGGTCGAGGCGCTCGACGCGGCCGGGCTGCGTCGCCGCTATCCCGCCTTCCGTTTCTCTGACGAGTACGTCGGCCTCGTCGAACCCTCGGCCGGGTTCCTGTACGTCGATGACTGCGTCCGCGCCCACGCCGAGGAGGCGCGGAAGCTCGGCGCCGTGATCCGCGACGGCGAGCCGGCGACATCGTGGAAGGCGGAGGGAAGCGGCGTGATCGTGGAGACGACGGCGGGGCGCTATTCCGCAGGCCGGCTCATTATCACAGCAGGGCCGTGGGCGGGGCGGATGCTCGGCGAGATCGGGGCGGACCTCACGGTCATGCGGCAGGTGGTGTTCTGGCTCGGCGGCGACGAGGCGGCGTTGCGAAGAGAGGCATTCCCGATCTTTATTGCACAGACGCCGGACGGCGATTTCTACGGCCTGCCGGCTCTGAACGCCGACGGCGTCAAGGTCGCCCGCCATTACGGGGTGCCGGAGCTGCGTGAGCCGTCGCAAATCGTCCGCACAATTTCCGAGGCGGATGAGGCGCCGGTGCGGCGGTTCGTGCGTGCGCATCTGCCGGCGGCGGACGGGCCGGTGCGGCGGGCCTCGACCTGCATCTACACGCTGACGGCGGATCGGCATTTCCTGATCGACGTCCACCCGGAACATCCGCAGGTGATCTTCGCGGCCGGCTTCTCCGGCCATGGCTTCAAATTCGCCTCCGTGATGGGCGAAATCCTGGCCGACCTGGCCGAGAGCGGACGGACGGACCAGCCGATCGGCATGTTCCGCCTCGGCCGGCTGCGGTCGAAATAAGAATTCACCACAGAGTCACAGAGAACACAGAGAAAAGCAATTCTTTGTCTTCTCTGTGTTCTCTGTGACTCTGTGGTGAATCTTTTTACTTCTTCGCGGAGATGCAATACAGGTTGTTCAGCGTCCGGATGAACAATTCGCCGTGCGACACGGCCGGCGAGGCGTAGCACTCCTCGCCCAGGGCGTTCTTCTGCAGCACCTGGAAATCGCGGCTCGCCTTCAGCACCCACGTCACGCCGTCGTCGTCCACGAAGTACATCTTGCCGTCGATCAGCACCGGCGACGCGCTGTGGTGCCGGCCCAGCTTCTGCATCCACAGCCGCTTGCCTGTCCGGGCCTCGACGCAGCTCAGGTAGCCGACGTCGCTGACGATGAAAAAGCAGTCGTCGGCCGCGATCGGGGACGGCACGTAGGAGGCGCCCTTCTCGCCGTTCTCCGCGTTGCCGATGTGCCAGCGCACGAACGGCGTGTTCGTGACGTCGCCTTCGCCGTCGGGGTCGATGCCCATCAGGTGCCGCTCCGGAAAGCCGCACGTTAGACCCAGCGTATCGTCCAAATAGACGAGACTGGCCACGTACTGCTCCGTCGGCCCCTGGACGATCCAGCGCAGCGTGCCGTCGTCGGCGTTGTAGCCGGTCACGCACTTGCTGCCGCTCAGGACCAGCTGCGTTATTTCGGGATGCTTGGCCGAGCGGATCAGGATCGGCGTGCAGTAGGAGCGCGTCCGGTTGGGCCGGTCGGCCCGCCATTTCTCCTGGCCGGTGTTCTTGTCCAGGGCCACGATGTAGGCCAGGGCGTCCTGGTCGCCGTTGAGAATGACGAGGTCCTTGTACAGGACTGGCGAGGTGCAAAATCCGTGGACCGAGTGGAACTCGCCGGGCGACTTGCGCCAGACCTCATTGCCGTCGAAGTCGCAGCAGACGGCGATCATTTTCGGATCGTCCAGGAAGGCGACCCAGACGTGCTTGCCGTCGGTCGCCGGCGTGGAGCTGGAATAGCTGTTGAGGCGGTGCTTCTTTTCGAGGACGGCCTGGGGCACGACCACCTTGTCCCAGATCACATGTCCGTCGTTGCGGTCGAGACAGAGCAATTTGCGATCGCCTTCCATTCCCTTGTCGTCCTGGACGCAGGTGGTGACGAAAATGCGGTCGCCCCAGACGATCGGCGACGAATGGCCGATGCCGGGGATCGGCGTCTTCCAGCGAATGTTCTCTTTGGGACTCCACGTATCGGGAATGCCGGTCTCGGTGGACGTGCCGTCGCCGCGGGGGCCGCGCCAGCCCGGCCACTCCTCCGCTCTGGCCGCGACGGCGGCGAGACAAAACGCGACGATCAGGCCCCCCATGCGTCTGGTCATGCGATTCCCCTTGCGGTCGATGCGGATGCTTCGCGGCAGGACGCCGGCCGGGCGCGGCGGCGCGCAGGCGGATACTTGCGATGGTACCGCAGACGGGCGGGGCGGGCAATGAGGGGGTTCGCATCGTTATGCAGACGGCTTGCCTGGCTATGCCGGGTTTGCACACCGGATGGCCGGCTTTCAGCCAGCTGCTTTGCAGGAAATCCAGACCAACTATCCACCCTCCGGTAATTTTCGCATTTCCCATTCCCTTTCGGGACCTGTATAAGCCTTGATTACGGAACGGCCATTGCACAAAGCATTGTTACCGGCGCGAACGCTAGCGACGTCCGCCGCGTCCACTACCAGGCTACGGTACTGGCGGTTCAGGCGGTGGACGGCTAAAATCCCCGGAGAAGGTAAAATCCCCGGAGAAGGGGTTCTGGCGGCCGAAGGGGGCAACCTGGACTAAAGTTGTTTGCCCAAAACCCCATCCCCAACCGGGGAGGACACGAGCCATGATGAGTTCCTTTTCGTCGTTTCTATTCGCGCGTCCCTCGTACATCGAAGGCGTGGCGCGCATCATGGACTTCGGCAACACTCTCAATGAGTACAATTCTTCCCTGACCGCGGAGCAGGCCGACTTCTTCGCAATCGCCTCTGACTGGAGGGCCGTTGGACGGGATCTCAACCATGCGGCCGCCGCCTGCATCGGTCCTGCGTGGAAGGAGGGGGTCGGTGTCCAAAGAAAAGGACAAGAAAGCAAAGCAGCAAGACGAGCCGCACCATGCGCTGGTTGAGGGTCGCAAAGATCCGGATGACCTGCAAACGAGCGCCAGCGAGCTCGTCCTTCGCCAGCAAGTCGCCCAGCTGATCGCCTCAAGCTGGGCCGGCCCCCTACCCCATCCGGACGTATTCCGCAAGTATGAAGAACTGATGCCGGGTTTGGCTAACCGCCTCGTCGCAATGGCGGAAGCGCAGGCCCACCACCGGATGGAACTCGAAAAGAAAGCGCTGGGCTCAGATGTGGGCCGCTCTCAGCAGGGTCTTTGGGCTGGCCTGGCGGTCGCCGTCCTCTCCATTGTCTTGGGATTCGTCTGCATACTCACTGGCCACGATTGGGCTGGCACTGTCATATCGACCGGAGTCATCGTCGCGCTGGTCGGCGTGTTCATTTATGGAACCACGAGCCGAACACGGGAACGAGAGCGCAAGCGCGAGGCAATGACCGGGACCGCCCCAGACGAAGCAGCGAACGCACCTTCCCCTTCCCCTTGAGCCGCCTGCATCACGGAGCGAGGTCACGCCCGCGGCGCCGCGTTGGGGTAATCCGTCGGCACCACCATCCGCTCCAGCCGCCGTTCGCCGCGCAAGAGCCGCACCGTCGCCGGCTGGCCGACCGGCAGCTTCGTCAGCAGCTTGTGCAGATCGTCCACCGTCGTGGTCGGCTGATCCTCCAGCGCCACGAGGATGTCGTCCTCTTCCAATCCCGCCTGGTCGGCCGGGCCGCCTTCCTCCACGGCCAGCACCTCGACGCCGGTCGCGGCCGGCAGGTCGTATTGCCGCACCAGCTTCGGCGCCAGCGGCACGTTGCGGGCGTGCAGACCGAGATAGCCGCGCACCACCTTGCCGTGCTGCATCAGCTGCGGCAGGATGTGCTTGGCCATGTTGATCGGAATGGCGAAGCAAATGCCCTGAGCCGGAGCGATAATGGCGGTATTGATGCCGATGACCCGGCCGCGCGAATCGACCAGCGGACCGCCGCTGTTGCCGGGATTGAGCGCCGCGTCGGTCTGGATCACGTTGTCCACGAGATGGCCGGTGATGCTGCGAAGGGTGCGGCCCAGGGCGCTGACGACGCCGGCCGTCACCGTCGATTCGAAGCCGAACGGGCTGCCGATGGCCACGACCAGCTGGCCGACGCGCAGCGCCGCTGAGTCGCCGAGGTCGGCGTGCGGCAGCGAGCCGGACTCCGCCTGGACGATCGCCAGGTCGGTCCACGGGTCGGCGCCGACGACGCGGCCGGAAATCTCCTGGCCGTCGCCGAGACGGACGCGGACGCGCTCGGCACCCTGCACGACGTGATGATTCGTAAGGAGGAAGCCGTCCGGCGTGAAGAGGACGCCGGAGCCGGAGCCTTCGCGCCGCCCGCGGCCGCTGCGGAGGTTGACCACGGCCGGGCGCAGCCGCTCCGCCACGCGGACGACGACGTTGGAATAGGCGTCGAGGGCGTCGCGCTCCTCGGAATCGGGGCCGGAGACGTCGGGCGGTTGGCCGGCGTCCGCCCCGTTGCTGATGAAATGCCGCCAGAATCGGGACATGGGTGTCTCCTGCGAAGGAAGCCGTTCCATCTCGCATTGTAGCGGCGGCCGTCAAGCGGGCGTTTGACAAGCGCCGACCGGCCGATTACCATCGGTGGGGAATAAACCGACCGACGGCCCATGATGCGCCGGTCCGAGTCCTCTCCGGTTCAGCGAGGCGAAGGGGATTCCCCCCTGTCCCCTCCGCCCATCATCCTGCGGGGCCTCAAGGAGCGAATGGATGACGAAGACGTTTCGGCAGAGCGGCGTTTGCCGGGCGGTGCTGATCGCCGCGGCGACGCTGGTCGTGTCGGCCGGCGCGAGCCGGGCTGACGACATGACGGGAAATTGGGTCGATGTCGACACTGGCGACACCGTGTCCATCCGGCAAATTGGCGACGACGTGTGGTGGGTGGCGAGAAGCGCGGACGGCGGCAAGGCCTGGACCGACATGTTCCACGGGAAACTGGAGGGAAAAAAGCTGACCGGCCATTTTGCCGATATTCCCGAGGGAAAGAACCGCAACCAGGGCAGCTACGTGGGCAGGGTTGTCGTCAGGGACGATGGCAACGTGCTGGAGCTTGACGGGGAGTTCACGTACTCGCCTGACAATAATACGTCGAAAAGGCACGGAAAATACAAGCGCGCCGACTAACGCGTCGCGCGCCGATCGTCGGCCCACGAGCCGGAAGCGCAAGCGAAGGACTGGGCGCGGGCGCTTCCGGCCCGTGGGCCGACGATCGAGGCACGACGAGTTAGTCGGCGCGCTTTAGCTTTTTGTGCAGTTTCAACTTTTCATTGGAAGGCGAGAAGGTGATGTCCTCGTCAAGCTCCAGCACGTTGCCATCAGCCTTGATGACGACCCTGCCCAAGTAGCTGCCCTGGTTGCGGTTCTGGCCCACGGGCACATCGGCAAAATGGCCGGTCAGTTTTTTTCCCTCCAGTTTTCCGTGGAACACGTTGGTCCAGTCCTTGCCGCCGTCCGCGCTTTTGGCTATCCACCACACCTCGTCGCCAACTTGCCGGATCGACGCGGTCTCCCCGTTGTCGACATTGAGCCAGTTTCCCG
>DATKHW010000284.1:0-2430 GCA_035546275.1 Gemmataceae bacterium | reverse complement strand
CGTACGTCCCTTCCCGCGCCAGCCACAGCACGATGTCGCGGCAGTTGAGGGCGCGGGCGATGTCCACGGCGCGCCTGGTGCGGTCGATGGCGTACTTGCGCTCGGCGGCGCTGTTGGACGTGTAGGCGCCGTCGATGGTGTTGTGATGCTCCCAGAGGCGCGGCGCGAGGAACTCGCAGAAGAGACCCTCGTCGTCGAGCATTTTCTTGACCTTGGCGACGCCGCGCTCCGTCTCGGCCGGCGACAGGTCGGCGGGGACGACGTCGTCGTCGTGGAACTGAACCCCGTCGAAGCCGAGCTTCTTATATTCGCGGATTTTGGCGGCGAAGGCGACCTCGGCGCGGACCGGCGGGCCGAACGGATCGGCGCCCGTGCTGATGTTCCAGGGACCGAATGTGAAGCGGTAGGTGCGCGGCGCGGCCATTCAAGGAATCTCCATGGGCGGCCGATAAAAGCAGGAACGTCGTATCGGCGGCCGGCGCCATCGGAAGGCGGGCCGCTCTTCTCTTTTGCGGGTGGTTTGTGGAGCGTCTGTCGATCGCTTGTGCGCAGTGCGGCCGCAGCTGGACGGTCGCCGTTTCCTTTACCTTGCAACAACAGCAGGCCGTGGAGTCCCAGCCGTGCCCCGGCTGCGGCGCCGGCACCCTCTGCTGCCGGGAACCACCGACGCCGCCCCGCCGACGCAGACTGCGCAACGCGGGGATTGTAGCGGCGAAAGCGGGGTAAAGCAAAGAATCTCACGCAAAGGCGCAGAGGCGCAAAGCGGCAAAGAAGACAGAAGGCAGGGTTCGAGGCCGCGGCGCCCTGGAACCCTGCCTTTCTTCCTCTGCGGCTCTTTGCGTTCTTGCGTGAGATGCTTTTCACCCCGCGGCGACGATGCAGCCGCCGAGGCGGGCGCCTTGACGCGGGATCGCCTGGAGCAGCTCGTCCACTTCCGCGGCGCCGGTCTGCTGCTCGGCCGTCACCAGATACACCACGTCGCTCGCCGCAGCCAGAGCGGCGGACTCGGGCCAGGCGGGACCCAGGACCAGGGCCAGGCCGCAGCATTGCCGCAGGTGCCGCAGCAGCGACGCCGGCGTCTCCACGATCAGCCGCGGACCGGCCGAGGGCGGTCCGCCCGCGGTCAGGGCGGCGAGCTGGGCCTGGCTGGTCGGCTGCAACGCCTGTTCCAGCGTGGCGGCGCCGCTCATCACATCGGACAGGCCCGGCCGAGCGTCCAGGCCCAGCCGCTCGGCCAGCGTCGGCTGTTTCAGGTTCGCATCCACAACGATGACGCGCCGGCCGCCTTTCCGCGCGGCCGTGACGGCGAGGTTGAGCAGTACCGCGACGGCGTCGGCGCCGGGCAGCGCCGGCGTCAGCAGCAGGACCGGCGCCGCCTCGCCGACGGCCGGCGGCGTCACCGCCGACAGCAGCTCGCGGTACTGGCCGCTCACCGGATGGTCCGGCTGATGGTGGGCGATGACGTCGGCGGCGAAGTGCGGGCGGCGCGGCAGCACTTCGGGGGGCGATGGCCGAAACGAGACGGCCGGGGGCGCAGATCCACTGGCTAGAACGCTGGCGGACGCCTCGACGCTGCGGCGCGGACCGACCTCGATAAAGGGAATCTCCTCGTCGGCGACCGTCTCTTCGGCCGCCGCCGGCGGCGGAACGACCTGGGCCGGTTCGTCCTGCGGCACACTTCGCGGCGGCGTCGGCCGCAACGTCTCCAGGAATTTCCCCATACCGCCTCTCCTTTCGCCGAAAGCCGGCCGTCCTCAACCGCGGAGCACCGCCGCGGCGTCGCCGATGCGCGGGAAGACCGCCTCGTGTTCCGTCTCCGCCGCGGGGTCGGCCGGGATCTGCGCTTCCAGCCCCAAGAGCGCCAGCGCTTCCAGCGCCGCCTCGACGTCCACCACCTCCACGTCGGCCGCGACGGCCAGCGTTAGCGCACGGTGGGCGGCCTGGTTCAGCAAGCGGGCCACGCCCAGAGTCCCACGCGCCAGCATTTCCACCGCGTCGTCGGCGAAGACTTCCTCCGGCCGGGCGCCGGCGGAGCGCAGATGGTGCAGCAGAAAGTCGGCCGACTCCTCCAGCGACAGCGGCCCCAGCTCGCCGCGCACCGCCAGCCGCTGTCGCAGCGCCGTCATCTCCGGCCGGGCCAGCGTCTCTAGGATCGCCGGTTGGGCGACAAGGACGATCTGCAGCGCCCGGCCGTTCGGCGCCTCCAGGTTCGCCAGAAGCCGCAGCTCCTCCAAGAGGTCGGCGTCGAGGTGGTGCGCCTCGTCCACGATCAGCACCACCGGCCGGCGTTCCTCGGCGAAGTGCCGCAGCAGATACTCGGTGAGGACGATGCGCATCTCCTGTTCGCCGCGGTGCTCAAAGGGCAGCGATAGGTCGAAGAGGATCGCCTGCAACAGGGCATTGCGGTCGCGGAAATGGCTGTTGGTTAGA
>DATKHW010000283.1:0-2448 GCA_035546275.1 Gemmataceae bacterium | reverse complement strand
CCTTCCACGGCATCACGTCTTCCGGCTTCGTCTTCATCCGCTTCTGGGCGGCGTGGTAGGATGCGGCCGCCTCCGCCAGGAACTCGCAGAACGCCGGCGTGTCGATCTCGCTCAGCCGGTGGGCCAGCACCGTCACCGACTGCCACGGCCCCTTGTGGTTCGTCACCCACACACGCTCATCGTTGCCGTACACCTCCAGGCCGGGCGTCTCGTTCAGCGGTGGGATGCCGAGGCGCTTCGCCAGCGCCCCGGACTGGAACGCGTTGCGGCCGACGCGAAATACGATCCGCAGCAGCCATTCCATGCCGGTCAGAGCGTGCAGGAACCACCCCTGCGTCCCCTTCGGCCCGGCGATCTCGACGACGCTTCGCTGGCTCCAATCCGTGTCCGCGAAGTCGCCGAGTGCGTGGATGCGCTCGTCGAGCCATTCGAGCATGGCGCCTTCCCAGCGGCAGGGCTTGCCGTCGCTGGTGACGCGCTCGACGGTGTGCCAGCGGCGGCCGTCGGTCTGCCACGGCATGGCGGCGTCGCGGCCGACCGCCTCCAGAGCCACGTCGCCTTCCTTCACGACGGCCGCCGCGTTCGGATCGTAGCGCGGCCGTTCAGCGTGCGGTCCCGCGGCCAGCACCGGGGCAAGGGCGGCGCCGGTGTGCGAGCCGGGCGTCGCCGCGACCTGCTCCGGCGTGCCCGCGGCGACGATCAGGCCGCCGCCGGGGCCGGCCTCGGGGCCGAGGTCGATCACCCAGTCGGCCGTCTTGATGACATCCAGGTTGTGCTCGACCACGATCACCGTGTTGCCGAGGTCCACCAGCCTATTCAGCACGTCGAGCAGCTTGTGGACGTCGTCGAAGTGCAGGCCGGTGGTCGGCTCGTCGAGGATGTAGAGCGTCTTGCCCGTGCTGGGCCGGGACAATTCCGCCGCCAGCTTGACTCGCTGCGCCTCGCCTCCCGACAGCGTCGGCGCCGCCTGGCCCAGCGACAGGTAGTCGAGGCCGACGTCGGCCAGCGTTTGCAGCACTTTGCGGATCTTCGGAATGTTCTCGAACAGCTCCAGCGCCTCGTGGACGCGCATCTCCAGCACGTCGGCGATGGAGCGGTTCTTGTAGCGCACGCCCAGCGTTTCCGGGTTGTAGCGCTTGCCGTTGCACACGTCGCACTCCACCCACACGTCGGGCAGGAAGTGCATTTCGATTTTCTTCTGCCCGGCCCCCTCGCACGCCTCGCAGCGGCCGCCCGGCCGGGTGAAGCTGAAGCGGCGCGGCTGCCAGCCGCGCACCCGGGACTCCGGCAGGCGCGCGAACAGCTCGCGCACCAGGTCGAAGACGCCGGTGTAGGTCGCCGGGTTGGACAACGGCGAATTGCCGATCGGGTCCTGATCGACGTTGATGACCTTGTCGATGTGTTCCAGGCCGAGGATGTCGTCGTGGGCGGCGGCCGGCGTGCGGGCGCGGTGCAGCCGGCGGGCCAGCGTCTGGTATAGGATTTCGTTGACCAGCGAACTCTTGCCGGAGCCGCTCACGCCGGTCACGGTCGTGAACACCCCCAGCGGAAAGGCCACGTCGATGTTCCGCAGGTTGTGCTGCCGGGCGCCCTTGACGATCAAAGATTTCACCGCGGAGAACGCAGTGATCGCGGAGGAAGATTTGGGATTCTTTCTTTTCTCTGCGCTCTCTGCGTTCTCCGCGGTGAAATTTATTCTTCGATTCGTCGGGACGGGAATCGCCTTCTTTCCGGACAGGTATTGCCCGGTAAGCGACGCCTTCACCTTCATGACCTGTTTGGGCGTCCCTTCCGCCGTGATCTCGCCGCCGCGATCGCCGGCGCCGGGGCCGAAGTCCAGCAGATAGTCGGCCGATGCGATCACTTCGCGGTCGTGTTCCACCAGCACCAGCGTGTTGCCGAGGTCGCGGAGCCGTTGCAGGGCGCCGAGCAGCCGGCGGTTGTCGCGCGGGTGCAGGCCGATGGTCGGCTCGTCCAGCACGTACAGCACGCCGGTGAGGCCGCTGCCGATCTGGCTGGCCAGGCGGATGCGCTGCGTCTCGCCGCCGGACAGCGTCGGCGCCGGCCGGCCCAGCGCGAGATAATCGAGGCCGACATCGACGAGGAACCGCAGCCGGTCGCGCACCTCGCGCAGCAATTCGCCAGCCACTTGTTGCTGCGCCGGCGTCAGCGGCAGGTCCGCAAACAGCGACAGCACATCTCGCAACGGCAGATCGCACAACTCGCCGATGGTGAGGGCCGGCAGGTCGGGGCCGAACGGAAAGCGGCAAGCTGCGGCGTCCTCGCGCAGCCGCGAACCGCCGCAGGCGGAGCAAGGCACCTCGCTGACCAGGTGCTCCAGCCGCTGCCGATAGGCGGGGCTGACGCGCGACGCCTCGTCCACGGCCGGGAACAATCCCTTGTACTGGAAGCGGACGACATCCTGGCGAGCGGGGGGCGGGAGCCCCC
>DATKHW010000282.1:0-5683 GCA_035546275.1 Gemmataceae bacterium | reverse complement strand
ATGCCCTGGATCTGCGACGCCAGGCGCTGCATCTGGAGCCGCAATCGAGCACCCGTTCCAACGAGCTGACAGAAAGCTATTTCATCCTCGTCGATTGGCTGAAACGGCGCCAGGAACATGCTGCGCTTGCTAAATTGGCCGAAGCGATCTTGCAGGACCTCCCGAACGACCAGTCGGCGGCGTACAACGCGGCCTGCATGTTGGCCGACGCCAGCGCAGCGGCCGGCGACCCCGGGCGGAAGGAAGCTTACGCAGCGCAGGCCGTCGGTCAGTTGCATCGCGTCATTCAAATGGGGTTCAACGATCGGTCTTATCTGGATACGGACGCGGACCTCAAGCCTCTGCGGAGTCGCGCGGATTACCAGGCCCTGCTTACCGAACAGGACAAACGCGCACCGGCGTCCGCCCTTTCTCTGGAAAGGCAGGTTCAGGACGTCGAAAACGACTATCAGAAAGCGTCCGCCGCATATCGGGCGCGGCTGAAGAACGCATGGACCGTGGCTGAAAAGAAGCGCGCCCGCGCCGCCAAGCCGAAGCTGGAGGATTTCGCCGGGCGGCTCATCGACCTTGCCGACAAACATCCCGACTCGCCGGCGGCACTGACCGCCCTCACCTGGGTGCTGGAGACCGTCAGCAATGCGGACGACGAAAGCGACGCCGGTCTTGACGACTTGCGCTACCGAACCGTAGCCCTGCTTGAGCGCGATCATTTTGCCAGAAAAGAGATGGCCGGCATCTGCCGCACGCTGGCGGAAACGCCCACACCGGCCGGCGACCGCCTGTTGCAGGCAATGGGCGAGAAGCACACCGACCGCGACGTGCGTGGGTTGGCAATTTACGCCCTGGCGCTATCCCTGGTGAACCAGGCTGACTTGGCGGAGGCGAAGACGCCGGGGGCCGGCCAGAGTTTCATTGACCAGGCGCAGAAGAAGCTGGACAAGTTGACGGACGCCTATTCCGACGTCACCCTGGGCCGCACGACGCTCGGCGAGGCGGCGAAGGCGAAGCTGCGCGAGATTCGTTTTCTCCGAGTGGATTGCATGGCGCAGGACATCGACGGCGAAGATCTCAAAGGGCAGAAGATGAAGCTCAGCGACTTCCGTGGAAAGGTCGTGGTGCTCGACTTCTGGGCCAACTGGTGCGGCTACTGCCGGCAGGAGTATCCGCATCAGAAGGCGCTGGTCAAGCGGATGCAGAATCGGCCGTTCGTACTGGTCGGGGTCAACGCGGACGACGACAAGGACCTGGCGAAGAGCGTCATGCAGCGGGAGGGGATGACGTGGCGCAGCTGGTGGGACCGCGCGCCCGCCGGCGACCGCATCTCCGACGACTGGCAGGTCGATGCCTTCCCGACCGTCTTCATTCTGGATGCAAAGGGGGTGATTCGGTATCACTTCACCGGGCTGAATGGCCAGCCGCTGGACGAGGCGGTGGAGAAGCTGGTGAAGGAACGAGAGGCGGAATTGGCCGGCGCGAAGCCCTAGGGATGGTAATCGCGCGCCAGTCCGGCGCTTACCGCAACGCCGTTGGTTGGCCGGCGGTCATCTGCTGCGCTAACGCGTCCACGAGGGCCTCCAGCACCAGCGCGACGCTCACGTTGCGCTCGATTTGATAATCCGCTTCCAGGCAGCGTTCTAGCAGCGCCGTGACGCCGTCCGCATCGGCGCGCTGTGTGGTCCCTTCCAGGAGCGGCCTGTCTTGCTCTCCCGATCCGCCCTGCCCTGTCGCCGCGAATGAAAGCGCGGCACGCAAGAAGTCGATCAGCAATCGAATCGTCAGCCGCGCCCGCCGGCGATGATGCACGGCTTCCTTCCCGGCCGCCTGGACGAATTCGACCCATGTCTTCGACAGCCCGACCGGGTCGAGCCGCAGCCCCGTCAAGGCGTGCAGGAGCGTATCTCGAAATCTCCACAAATCAGCGTCGGCTAGGGTCAGCGCCTGACCCGGACTGCCGCTGCTGAGTCTGGCGACGCGTTCCCGCAAAGCCAGATCGTCCACGCCGCTTGCCTGCAAAACGGCCGCAACGTCGTCCAGCGGCAGCGGACGGAAGCGCACCACCTGGCAGCGCGAAACGATGGTCGGCCGCTGCCGGTCGGCGCCCGTGCCAACGAGGATCAGCACGGAGCCGGGCGGCGGCTCTTCCAGCGTCTTGAGAAAGCAGTTGGCCGACTCCTCGTTCAAATCGTCGGCGTCGTCGATGACGACCACCTTGCCGCGGCCGCGGGCGGATTTCAGAGAGAAATGCTGGCACAATTCGCGCATTAATTCGATCGGGAATTCCGCTTTTTCCGCGGGCCGTCCGGCGGTCAGAAAATCGGGGTGCGTGCCGGCGTCGATCTGCACGCAGGACGAGCAGACGTCGCACGCCTCCAGCATGCCCTCCTGGCGGCGCCCATCGCACAGCAGGGCCTTAGCCAGCTCCACGGCGAACAGCCGCTTGCCGATTCCGGGTGGGCCGACGAAGAGATAGGCATGGGCCAGCCGGCCGCGCCGCACGGCACGCCTGAACCCCTCGATGTGGACCTCATGTCCGCACACGCGCTTCCAGGACACGCTCCACCTCCCGCGCCACGGCCGCCGCCGTCGCCTCCACGGATTGGGCCGCATTCACCACGACGATCCGATCCGGCCGGGCGCGCGCCTCCGCGAGAAAGCCCTGGCGCACCGCCTCTTGGTGAGACGCGCCACGTCCTTCAATGCGGTCCTCCGCGCGCCGCCGTCGGGTCGCCGCTGCCTCCACCGGCAAGTCCAGCACAATGCTTAGGTCCGGTTCCAACCCGCCCGTGGCGAAAAGGCCAAGCCGCCATAACACCGCCGGATCCAGGCCGCCGGCATAGCCTTGATAAACCACATTGGAGAGCAAAAAACGATCGGAGACGACGGCGTCGCCGCGATCCAGGGCCGGACGAACAGTGCGGCCTACTAATTCGGCGCGGCTCGCCATGAAAAGAAGAGCTTCGGTGATCGGAGCCATCTCCCATTGGCCGCCGAGCACCAGCGAACGCAGGGCGTCGCCGACCGGCGTGCCGCCGGGGTCGGCGACCTGCCGTACACCGTACCCGCGTCCGCGCAGCCAATCGGCGAGCAGGCGGCACTGGACGGACTTGCCGGCGCCGTCGATGCCTTCCAGGGCGATGAAGGGCGCGTGGCCCATGGCAAGTCCGCCCTTTTTTGGGTTCTCTTATATCCGTTTCTCGGCGCCCGGCGGAAGAGGGACGGGGATCGACTCCGGCTGGTGCAGAGGAAGGACTAGGTACAGCGTCCCCGGCTTGACCTGCTCCAGGTTGCGCGGATCGACCTCGGCTGGTTGGCCATATAGCACGGGTGTGAACTGCTTCAGCATCCCCAGTGCCTTAGCGGAATCGATCGATTCGAGCTTGCCGTCGCGGCCGACCGTAAAGAATTTGACCGCATCGGCCTGGATTCGCTCGATCCGCGTCTCGGGGACCATGGACGTCACGACGCGCTTTTGCTGCACCGTCTTGACCGTCTTCCCGTCCGGCGACAGTTCCGGCACGTTTACCACTACCTCTTGGGATATCGCGATGGCGACCGTAACTTCCAGATTGACGCCGCCCTTCTCAGCCGCGATTGCGGCGCCGGCCGTCGGCGGCGGCGTGGACGGCAGCCTGCCGCGCAATCCCAGCGCGTCGGAGATCGGTCCTTCCGACGATGGTTCCGGAGCAGGCGCGGCGGCGGCCGAAAGCGGAAACCATGCCGCCGCAGCCAGCGCGAGAGCCGTTATCTGTTTGTTCATGGTGCTTCTCCTTACAAGGATGGATTGCGCTTACGGTTTCCGTTCCGGAGCGGGCGCAGGATTCGGCGGCGCCGGCGGCGGGATTGGCAGCCCGGATTGGACTCCAACGAACGGCCCCCCCGCGCCGCCTAGAACTCCGACGGGCGGCACGAGGACGATTGTGCCTTCCTTGAACAGCTGCAGATGAAATGGATCGATTTTCTTGCCGTCTATCGCCACGAGAACCGGTCGCTCCTTGACCAGCAGTTCCCCCAGCTTCTCGCGGGCGATCGTCGCTCCGTCCACCGTGTACGCCTCGACGTACTTGGCCGGGAATTCCACGGTCGTCAGCTGCACGGTGGTCGTTTTCACCTTTACGGTCACGGTCTGGCCCATCGGCCCCGTCGCCACGGGGACGTCTTGATCGGCGGATGGAAAGCAGCCGGCGTCGATTTGCGTGATTTTCAGTACGCCCTCGCCGTTGACGATCGCTAGCGCCTGCTGCGGCGGCATGCCGCTGGGCGGCCCGGATTCCGGGGCGCTCACGAGCGACGCCGCAACGATAAGACTCAGGATCATAACAGCCTCGAGATTCTGGATGGTGATTGAGAAGACCTGCCGCGACGTGCGGCGCCGATTGGTTGAGTCTATCCCCGGCGGACGGCCAAAGGCAAACCCTTTCCCGTGCGCTGTTACACCATTTCGTCGGCGTGATAGCTGGATCGCACGAACGGCCCCGCGACGACCTTATGGAATCCCATCGTCCGCGCCAGCACAGCCACTGCGTCGAACTCCTCCGGCGGTACGTAGCGAGCAACCGGAATGTGCTTCAGCGTCGGCGCCAGGTACTGCCCCAGCGTCAGCGTGTCGCACTGGACAGCCCGCAGATCGGCCAGCACGTCCAGCAATTCCTCGGTCGTCTCGCCCAGGCCGAGCATAAGGCCGCTCTTGGTCACGGCGGCCGGCGAGCGCCGCTTGACGTGGGCCAGTAAATCGAGACTTCGCTGGTAGGACGCTCGGCCCCGCGCCTTCTTGTAGAGCCGCGGCACGGTTTCCATATTGTGGTTGTAGACTTCCGGCGCCGCCGACAAGATGACGTCCACCGCGGCCAAGTCGCCGAGGAAATCGGGCGTCAGCACTTCAACGGCCGCCCCAGTTCGCTCGCGCACGGCCAGCACGCAACGCCGGAAGTGATCCGCCCCGCCGTCAGGCAAGTCGTCGCGCGTCACCGAGGTGATGACGACATGGCGCAGCCCCAGCCGATGCGCCGCCTCCGCCACGCGGGCCGGCTCGTCGTCTTCCAGCTCCTCCGGCGATCCCTTATGGACGGAACAGAACCCGCACGGCCGCGTGCAGACATTGCCGAGAATCATAAACGTGGCGGTGTGCCGCGAATAACACTCCGGCCGATTGGGGCAGCGCGCGTTCTCGCAGACCGTCTCCAGCCGCAGCTCGCGCAGCAGCCCTTCGGTGAAGAAGTTGCCGTTGCCCAGCGGCAGCGGCCGCTTCAGCCAGGACGGCAGGCGTCGAACGTGCGATGCGGCGTCTAGCGTCGGCAACGAAAGCATCAGCTGACCCTTCGAGATCAAGGAGCGCTTCTCCCCGCCTATTATAGCGTGCCCACCCTGCGGGCAATGCGACGGCTTCCAGGCCCGGACGCAGGCGAGGCCGCTCAAAGGTTGACGCCTGCATTGATTCCCGTTAAGAAAGACCACCACGCAGCCGACGGCCTTCTCTCCCGGTGCGTCGAAGCCCTGGAATCATCTCCGGCCCACGGGCGGCCGGAGCCGTTCGGAGGACCCACACTAGGGGAAAATCGAATGCTGAAGCGAATCGTTCCTGCGGCCCTGGTCATGGCGCTTGGCGTTGGGCTCGCCCTGGTTCGGGCGGACGACGCGCCCAAGTTCACGACGAAGCAAGTCATGGACCAGGTCTACAAGGACAACA
>DATKHW010000281.1:0-8115 GCA_035546275.1 Gemmataceae bacterium | reverse complement strand
GGCTTGGGCGTAGAGTACCAGGCCGGCGCCGAGGCCGGCCAGGAGAACGCCGGGGTAGAGCATCCAGTGGACCGGTTCGCGCGGCGGGCCAACCGTGAAAGCGCCTTCATCCGGGTGCCAGAAGAGACTGGCCAGGGTGTTGATGACCGGCGCCAGGGCGAAGATCACGGGCGCGACGTACAGCTTCGGCCCGTGGAAGACGACCGTCGCATAGACGACGCACAGGGCGCCGACGGCCCCGGCCACGCCGGCCAGCGTGGCCAAGGTGATGCCGCGCCCGTTCCAGCTCGGCCAGCGATTGCGAGCCGCCAGAACGCCGGTGGGGACGAGGACCGCGAGCAGGAAATAGGCGGCGCCGACGCAGAGAAAGGCAACGAAGGGACTGGGCAGATCGAGGCCGCCAACCGAGATTAGGGGGACGTAGACTCCCCAGCACAGGCCGGCCAGCGCCACGAAGAACATCCAGACGCGCGATTTCTGCATTATCTAATCCTCAAATACGAGCCGATTCCGGCGCTTACGAGCCCGCAGCGCAAGCAAGGGGCGCCCTTGCTTGCGCTGCGGGCTCCAATTTGCCAGACCGCCCTTCCGGATGACTTATTCACGCCGCAACGCCGCGACCAGCGGCGCCCGCATCGCCGTCGCCGCCGCGATCGCCCCGACCGCCAGACCGAGCGCGACCGTCGCGGCCAGCAGCCCCGCCAGGCTCAGCCACGGAGTCGCCGCCGCCTGCCGGATCATGTGCGGCACCGCCGCGATCAGCGCCGAAACCGTCCCGGCGCACAGACCCAGCAGCAGCAAAAACCCGTTCTCCGCCAGCACCAGCCAGCCCAGCGTTCCCCGGCGAAAACCCAGCGCCCGCAGCAGCGCCAACTCGCCGCGCCGCTCCCACACGCTCCGCAGCAGCACCACCGCCAACCCCAGCGAGCCGAGGATCAACCCCAGCCCGCCCAGGGCCTGGAACGTAGACAGGTAGGTGTTCTCTACGGCCAGATACGCTTGCAGCCGCTCCGCCGTCGGCACGGCCTCGAAGCCGTGGTCGGCCAACGCCGTGTTCAGCAGATCGCGGACTTCCGTTTCCTTGCCCGGCGGCGCCGCAATCAGGAAGTATTGATATCCCTCTTGCGTCGGATAGAGCTTGAGAAAATCCTGCTCCGACAAGATCAATCCACTCTGGAAAATGCTGTCCTGGAACAGCCCGTCGATGCGCACCGGCTTGGTCGCGCCGTCGTCGGCCGTCGTCGGCAGCACGTCGCCGAGGTTTTTGCCCAGCACCCAGACCACGCTGTTCTGATCGCCGAACGCCGGCAGCGGTTCGTCCGGCCGGTCCAGAATCAGCCACGGATTTTTCCGCTCGTCGTTGGTTTTGGCGTCCGTGTCGGCGAAGGGAAAGCCGCCGCGCTGGATAAGCGCCGCCGGGGCGCCGAGCATCCGCGGCTTTCGCGGCTCATACAGGTTCAGGCAGCTGGCGTCGTCGCCGGCCCGGACGCGGAACGGCATGATCGTCGCGGATTGCAGCGTTTTCTCGGCGTCATCGACTTTCCGCTCCAATTCCTGGCCGCTGTACTTGCGCTGGAACTGCAGGCGGAGCTTGTCGGATAGTTCAGCGATCCCTTTTTCACTTTTCAGGTCCTGGACGATCGGCAAATCCGACTCCGCCACAAGACTGAAGCCGCCTGCGGGGCCGTGGATGTCGTTCCCGGTCGCCGCCTGCTGCCGAAACGCCTCGACGGCGACGACGACGAACACCGCCGACGCCAGCAGCCCCGCCGTCAGCAGACTGCGCACCCGATGGCGAGCGGCGTTGCGGACGCCGAGCCGGGCCACGCCCCACCAGCCGCCGCCCTCCACGAGGCCGTGCCGGGCGCCGCCCATCCACGCCGCCGTCCCGGCCAGGCACGCGGTCAGCAGCAGGGCGCCGCCGCCGAAGAACGTCATCGCCTGATTTTCGCCGGCCGGCACGAACCAACCGCCGAAAATCAAACCCACGGCGAGGACGAGCGAGACAAGAGCGATCCACAGACTCCATCGGCGTTTATTGCCGACGGCCATGCCCTCAGTGGTCGTCCGCCCGGCGAGAAGGGCAGTCGGCGCCACGCGGCCCAGGACGAACACGGCCCACAGGATCGTCAGCAGGCTCACGACCACCGACGCGGCGCCGCCGATGGTGAAGCTGAGGACGCTGTAATGCGGCCGGAGGAACGACTGCAGCGCCCCGCCCGGCCAGACGGCGCCGAGGAACTGCACCAGCAGGGCCGAGTAGCCGACGGCCGCAAGACAGCCGAGGACCGTGCCGACGACCGCCAGCACGGCGCCCTCGCCAAGCATGAGAAGACGGATCGTCCATCGGCGGTATCCGACGGCCGTGAGCAACCCGAATTCGGTCGCCCGGCGGTCGAGATTGAGGCGGAACAGCAGGCCGACCAGCAGCAGAGCGGCGACGATAAGGAAGAAGCTGAAGCAGAGGAACAGCACGCCGAAATCATTGCCGCCCTGGCTGGCCTGTAGCGATTGCTCCTTGACCGGCTGGAACACGAGGCCGGCCTGCTCTGGATTCAGGTGCGCCAGGAGCGCCGCCTCGAACGCCGTTTTCGCCTTATTGAGATCGCCGCCGTCTTTCGGCGCCAGACGGACCGAAGTCAGCTTGCCGAAGCGGCTGCCCCAAAGTTTCTGTCCGAGCGCCAGGTTGACGTAGGCCCGCGGCGTGGCGCGGTGGTCTTTCCAGAATTGTTCGTCGCGCGGCTTGATCCGGCCGGGATCATACGGGAAAGGCGGGTTCTTCCACTGGGCGATGCTGACCTGGTCCGTGATGCCGCGCAGCTCCGGCGTCAGGCCGGGGTCGTCGGCCGGGCCGGTCATCGAGATCACGCCCGCCAGCTTGAACTGTGCGGTCTGCGTCTTGAACTCGCCGTTTTCCTCCGGCGGGTAGTATTTGAGCGTGATCGCGTCGCCCAGCTTCGCGGCGATGAACGGCGAATCGCGCCAGTCGGCCAGGACGATCTCATCATCCTTCAATTTCTTGACGCCCGGCGGTTGGAACGGCCCCAGCGGCGGCGGGGCGGCGGGATCGAGGGCCGCCACGACGGCGTAGGGCACGTCGGCCTTGCCGTCGGATAGCGTGTCGGCGAGGTAGATCAGCGTCGGGGCGGCGTTCAGGCCCGTTTCCTTGGCGGCCTCCAGCGCCGCCTTCTCCACGGCCGGCTCGATGTAGAGCGTGCGGCTTTCGAGCGTCAGGAAATCTTCTTTGGCGCTGGGCGGACGGACAGTCAGGCCGTAGTCGTCGAGCGTGAGATACCTGTCAAGCGCTTCTTGCAGGTTGGGCTGAGGGCCGCCGACGAGAATGGCGTTGATGCGGTCTTGCTGCCCCAGCGCCTTCTGGAGCGTCTCCAGCGGCAGGAAGGCGTTGAGGGGCGGCTCCGTGGTCGGGGCGAGGTTGAATCGGCTTGCGAAGTCCTCCGCATCTCGGACGAGCCTCACCTTCGCCTCAATCACGGCCAGCACGGAACTCGCGTCTCGCTTCCCCAGCAACGTTTCCGGTGGGATGGCGCTCGACTTTCCGACTCGGATAGCGATCGTATCCCCTCGTTTGGCATGCAGCTTATCGGCCAGCGCCTTGCTCAGTACGACCTCATCATCGTCCCAGGACCACGCGTGTTCCTCATCGTACCTATCCTGGAAGAACGTGGCGCGGACGCCGAGGACATTGACCTGTCGCAGAGGTAAGCCGGCTTCGCCGACGGACGCCGTGCCGCGAAGAAGGATAACACCTTGAACTGTCCTGACGGTCCGCCCTTCAGCTGCCATCATACCCACATTGGGCACGCCATCGACCGCCTCCGCGCGGAAGAACCGGCTTCCAACCAGCGCCTCATCGACCCACCCCAGCCGCCGCAGCGTCAAGTCGCGCAAACTGCCGCGCAGCGAATCGCCGACCAAGAGCGCCCCCGTCAGTACGGCGGCGCCGACCACGACACCGAGCAGCACGGCGAGGTTGCCGCGCCAGTGGTAGAAGAGGTTCCGTAGCAGCAGGCGAAGCGGCGTCATGTCATCTGCCCTCCGCCTGGATGCCCGTCTCCGGCTCACGATCCGCCGGCGCATCCGGCCGCAATCGGCCGTCCTCCATGACGAGGACGCGCGGGAAGAGGTCGGCCAAGCGCCTGCTGTGCGTGACGACGACGAGGATGGTCCGCTCCTCGCGGTGCAGGTCGAGCAGCAGCCGGCCGACCTCGTCGGCCTTGACGCGGTCGAGATTGCCGGTCGGCTCGTCGGCCAACAGGAGCGGCGGATGATGGATCAGCGACCGGGCCACCGCCACGCGCTGCCGTTCGCCGCCGGACAGCTCGGCCGGCCGATGATCGAGCCGGCCGGACAGGCCGACGCGCTCCAGCAGCTTCAGCGCCCATTCTCTGGCCGCGGCTCTGTCGTCGTGCCCCGCCAAGGTCGGGATCAGCACATTTTCAAGCACCGAACATTGCGGCAGCAGGTAATGGTCCTGGAAGACGAAGCCGATGGAGCGGTTGCGGAAATCGGCGAGGCGGGCTTCGGAGAGGGCGAAGGGGTCCTCGTCGCCGAGGCGGACCGCCCCGCGCGTCGGCCGATCGAGCGTGCCGAGGATGTGCAGCAGTGTGCTCTTGCCGGAACCGGACGGCCCCATGACGGCGACGGCCTCGCCTTGCGGGACGTCGAGATCGACGTCGCGGAGGACGGAAAGTGGTCCGCTGGGGGTTGGATAATCCTTGTCGAGGTGTTCAACATGCAGCGACATGAGCGGCGGGGGTCCGGTGGCGGGCGGCGGATAAGGGAAATGTATTCGGCGGCGCGGCAGGCGTCACCCAAGGAGGGCGACAGGCTACGCGCGCGATTGCCAGCCGCCCGAGTCGCGGTGGAGATGCTGGACCGCGATCACTTGCACGCGATCCGGATACACGCGGTAGTAAACGCCGTAGGGGAACCGTCGCAGCAAGGCGCGGCGCACATTTCGGGAGAGTACCCTATTAACGAGAGGCATTGCGGACAATTGTTGGAGGGCGTCCTTCAGCGCCCGCACGAAATCGGCGCCGAGACCCTTGCGCTGCCGGTTGTACCAGCGGCGGGCGTCATCGACTTCATCGTTGACGTCCGGGTGGAAAACCAGCGGGAGAGTCATTCGTCTTCTTCTCGCAGGCGGGCGTTGAACTCTTCCCAGGTCACCACGTTATTTGCATTGGCGTCCAGTTCCGCAATTCGGCGGTCCAGCAGGCGCTGCTGCTCGTCGCTTACGGGGAAGGCGTCGGTTTCATCGGCGATGCTGTCCCAGATCGCCTGCACCAGCGCGATGCGGTCGTCAATATTCATGGCCGTGATGTCCGCGAGGTTGAGCGGTTGCGTCATGTCGAACTCCGGCGGCGACGGGTGAGCCCCAACTATTTGACATGCGGGAAGACCGTGTTGTCAAGCGATCCTATGCCCGCGGAGGGATGCACCACCGCACGGAACCCAGCCCCCAACGCCCGCACGACGGACCGCGGCGTGAGGACGCCCACCGCCGCATCCGCCGGCCGGCTCACCGGTGTACCGTAGCCTGCGGGCGTCCACGGAAGCAGCCGCCCGTCCAGCACGATATGCGGCTTCTCTGTACCCGACGGCAGCACCATCGTCCCCGACGGCAAGCGATCCAGCCGATCTTCATACGTCCTTTTTTGCTTCGCCGCACCGAGGCGCTCCGCGTGCAGAACGGCGTCCATCCGATCCGCGCCGGGCGCCCCTCCGCCGGCCAGTTCGAGATTGGCCGCGGCCCAGATCGTCTGGAACTCGCGGTAGCGGCCGCGCTGGCATTCGGCGCAGGGACGATGGCCGGCGGCCAGCGCCGTGGCTTCGTCCAGGAAGAACAGCTGCGTGTAGTGGTGCGGGGCCATGACGACTTGCCGCCGGTCCTTGAATTGCAGGACGCAATAGATCCAGCGTCGACCGTTGAACAGCCGGCGAATCCGCTGCTGCGCGTCGTGCAGGATGCCGCGGTTGCCTAACAGGGTCCCGCGGCTTTCGACGGCGATCAGGTCGCCGAGCGGTGTGACGCGATTTTGGCGGGGCAATGGCCTAGCCTCCCCGGTGCGGCCAGCTCAGGAAAACAACCCCAACGCCCCCAGCCCATAAAACGTGTACTCCACATCCCACCCCTCATCCCAGATCCCGCCGCTGAACCCGCCGTCCGGCCGTTCCGCCGACTCCGCGAACGCCCGCACCTCATCGGCGTCCAGCCGGTCCAGCGCCCCCAGCTGATGCAGCGTCCACGACGCCGTGAACGTGGACAGCAGATCGGCCAGCGGCGCCCGGCCGTTGGCGCGCAAGCCGCCCTCCGGCGACGCCATCTCGACCAGGAAATCGACCACGCCCTCGCGCACCTCCGCCAGCAGGGCGTCGCCGTGCGGCGCCGTCAGCTGCAAAAGACCGACCGCCGCCGCCGTCGGGTTCGTGCCGCCGCGGCGCATCGGGGCGATCTCCACGAAGCCGCCGTCCTCCCGCCGCCGCGATGCGACGAAGCGAACAATCCCTGCCGGATCGGGCAGCGATTTGCCGAGCAATTCGTAGCAGAGGCCGACGAGGAACGTGTGATAGGTGCTGCCGGACGCGCCGCCGGGGTTCTTGGTATAGCCGCCGTCGGCGGTGCGGAACGTCTCCAGAAGGGCGGCCGTGCGTTCCGGCCAGTCGGCGGGGGCGTCGGCCAGCACGTCGGGTCCGCCGGACGCCTGCACCAGCAGACACGCATAAAGCAGCGAGAAAAAGTCCACGACGCTGGCCGATTGCGTCAGGCTGCCGCGCAGGAAGCCGGCCGCCCGTTCGCAGATTTCCGGCGTCAGAGAGTCGAGGATGCTCAGGCCGCGGAGGCCAAAGCCGGTGTAGTAGAGATCGGAGCCGCCCTCACGGTCGGGGAAGCCGCCGTCGGCGTTCTGCGTGGAGCGGATGCAGGCGGCATGTCGAGCGCGCGTGGCTTCCGGAAGACGGCCGACGCCATCGGCCAAGCGGGCTTGGAGGACGGCGAGATAGAATTCGGGGTTCATGCGGGGATTGTATGGGGCCGTCAGGCGGCCCGCGTGGCGCCGACGGGCTTGGGACCGCCCATGATGTGCACCAGGATGGCGAGGATCACGCCCACGTCGCGCACATAGTATTCGGGCCGGTCGATGGTCAGCTGGTCGCCCTCCAAGCGAAGGAAGCGCCAGTTGGTGCCGCTGCTCACGGCGCCATGCAGCATCGGGAACGGCGTACCGTACCGCTCGTTGAACACGCGCATGCCGACCATGGCCGCAGCGCATTGCCCCAAACCTCCGATGATGTCCTCGCGCTTCGCCTCCACCACGGCCGCCAGAGGACTCCGAAGATAGTAAATCTCCTCGGAGCGGGCGATGATGTAATCGCAATACCCGTTCAGACCGCGACCCTTGTCCGCGTCCAATGCCATGCCGGGCAGCACATTAACCGGTCCCTTCGCACGGCGCTGCGCTTCCGCCAGCAACGGCGCGATAAGATAAACATTGCGGGCCAGCTCCGTGCCGACGCCTAGCGCTAGAGGCCCGAAGTCCTTTAGCCAGTCGCGCAGATACTCACTCGGCTCTAAGGGCGCCACCCCGGCGAACAGGTCGGCGTTCCGCTCTTCCCGCAGGCCGAAGGAATCAACAACCGTGCGCAGGTCGAAATCACTGAAGGCCATGAGTCGCACCGGGAATGAATCTTGGATCGATCCTCCCCGCCATCGTACCGGCGGTCCGCCGGTGCGACCAGCCGATTCCACCGCCCCCAACCGCGGGACCCGCACATCTTCCCCATTTCCCGCGACCGGCGCACGCATTCCCGCCGTAAGCCTTGACAACCCCTCCAATCATGTCCCACAATTCGATATTTATGCCACGGCATGAATCGCCCCCGCCGCGCAACGGATCATGAGACGGCAGCATGGCGTTCACCCCCTCCCAGCGTCCCCATCGCGAGTGGCCCTGGCTCGTCCTGGCCGTGGCGCTGGTCCTCGCCATTTGCGTTCCGTTATGGCAGTTTTCCTCCGGCGGATGGTCCGGCGGCGAAGGGGCGGCCAAGTGGACGCCGCAACGCTTCGCGCAGCTGCTGCTCGGACCGGAACAAATC
>DATKHW010000280.1:0-2540 GCA_035546275.1 Gemmataceae bacterium | reverse complement strand
ATGAGGGAGTTCACAGCGGCAACATTCGCGATGAACTATTCGTGACCAGCCCCCTCGACGACAGTTGCAAGCCGCTGATTTTCGGGCGCGACGAGATTCAGCCGTTCTTCCTCCGCTGGAACGGCAAGTACATCCGGCTCGACTCCGTACCGCGGCGCAAGACGAAGGAGCGCTATGCAAACGCCGGCAACCCCGAATGGTATGCACGAGGCAAGCTCCTCGTGCGCCGCACCGGCGATTACGTTCTCGCCGCCGTGGATCGGGAGGAGCGGTATGCAAGCAACAACTTTTTCATCGTTTTCCCGAAACAGGCCTGCGAGTTGCAGCTGGATGGGCTATGTGCATTATTGAACAGCGCCTTTATGACATGGTACTTCCGCACCATTGAGCCGCGCCGGGGCCGCGTTTTCGCAGAACTGAAAATCAAGCACCTGGTCACATTCCCCCTGCCAGCTGCGACGCTGGAAGAGAAGCCGCGCCAGAACCTCAATCAATTCGGTAAGCAACAGGCCGAACTTGCGGCCCAGCGGGCGGCGGCGAAGACGCCCCACGAAAAGACGGTCCTCCAGGCCCAAATCGACGCGACGGATCGCCAGATCGACCGGCTGGTGTACGATTTATACGGGCTGACGGAGGAGGAGATTCGCATCGTGGAGGAGGCGACAGCCAAGTGAAGATCTATCTGAACGTGTCGTGTTTGAATCGGCCGTTCGACGATCAGGAGCAAGCACGCATTCGCCTCGAAGCCGCGGCGGTGGGGGCCGTCCTGGAAAGGGTCGATGAAGGGCGGTGGGTGCACGTCTCTTCGGAGATGGCCGAGATCGAAATCGCGGCGAACCCCGATCCGAAGCGGCGGGCCCGCGTCCACCTGCTCTTGCCGGAAGCCGGCCACATCGTCAAGCTGACGCCGGCCCTGTTCACGCGGGCGGCGGCCCTCGAGTTGCTTGGCTTCAAGCCGGCGGACGCCTTGCACGTGGCGGCCGCCGAAGCGGCGGGCGCCGACGTACTGCTCAGCTGCGACGACCGCTTTTGCCGGACGGGGCAGCGCCATGCCAGGCGCTTGCGGGTTCCGCTGCAGAATCCCTTGAACTGGCTTACCGAGGTGGAACATGAGGCGGACTCTCGATGAGATTTACCGTGAGGGCCTGCAAGCCCTGCGCGATCGGCTGGGGCGAGCCGGAATGGTTCGTTTCTTGCAGCAATTCGAGAGCGGAAAAGGTGACTACGCTGAGGAGCGGCATGCCTGGGTGGATCGCATGACGCTGGAAAACCTGCGAGCAGGGGCCGGGATCGACTCCCCCCAGCGGCCGCGCGGCGGGCGGAGGAAACGGTGAACGTCTTTTTGCGCCGAGGCGAACCCATGAATCGGCCGAACGCGAAGAAGAGAAGCAAGAGACCACCTGCTACGGCGTTCAAGGTCGTCGTGGAAAAACATGCGGACGGCTACGTGGCCTATCCGCTGGGCCTGAAGGGCGTGGTGGTCGGAGAAGGCGACTCCTATGAGGAGGTGATGGCCGACGTCAAGTCCGCCATCCGCTTTCACGTCGAGACCTTTGGCAAGGACGTGCAGGAGGTGGAATCGCCTGTGCTGGAGGCCTTCGTGGCCGAGGCGGAGGTCGCCGGCTGATGGCCGCGTTTCCCAAAGACGCCCCCAAAGGCCGCGTCATCAAGACGCTGGAACGGCTCGGCTGACCAGCTGCTATGTTCTGTTGAGGGAGAGATTCATGAGCAACCCAATACAGCTCCTGGATGTGCTCGCGCTGACCGAGGACCTACCGCAGCGCGGCTTGGGCCGCGGCCAGGTCGGCACGGTTGTGGAAGCGCTGGCCCCTGACGTTTTCGAAGTCGAGTTCAACGACGATGACGGCCGAACCTTTGCCATGCTGGCCCTGCGCGCCGATCAGCTCATGGTCTTGCGCTATCGACCATTGCAGGTGGCCTAGATGCGGGAATTCATGAGCAACGGCGTTGAGCACCCGACTATGCGCACTTCGACCGCCGAGCAATTCTTCCGCATAGCGACCCGCCTTACCGCGCGTCACATGGCCAAGATTGATGAGAATCCGGCGGCCAAAAAGTCCAACGGCGTTTACTACACTCCGTCCACCCTCGTCGATTTCATCGTTCAGCACACGCTCGGCCGGCTGCTGCAGGGCAAGACGCCGAAGGAGGCGGCCCGGCTGCGCATCCTCGATCCGGCTTGCGGCGCCGGCGCGTTCTTGATCGGCGCCTACCGCCGACTGCTCGAATGGCATTTGAAGCAGTACGAGCAAGACGGGCCGGAGAGGCGCCGGAATCAAGTCGTCCAGGGGACCGGCGGCACATGGCGGCTGACGACGGCGGAAAAGAAGCGGATTCTGCTGAACAACATTTACGGCGTAGACATCGACCCGCAGGCGGTGGAGGCGGCGAAGCTGTCGCTGCTGGCCGCGGTGCATGACGGGGAACAACGAAACGCCGTCGAAGCACGCTTCCTTGACCTCGTGCGGCAGCAAGCGAGCAGTTGTGCAAGCATTTGTCGTAGTCGCAGTCGTAGGGTG
>DATKHW010000279.1:0-6000 GCA_035546275.1 Gemmataceae bacterium | reverse complement strand
TGCAATTCCTGCAGACGTTCGAGCACCTGGGAGGCAGCCTGCACAAGTACGGCCTGCGAACCGACAAGTCGTTCCTCCGGCCGCCCGTCAGATCGTCCAGACCTTCGTCGATGACGTAAACCGGACCGAGGCCGTCCTGGCGGAGGTGAAGGACCCGGACGTCAAGCTGCCGCTGCATGTGGCGCTCATCAGGATCGACCCGTTCGGCCAGGGCAAGCCGGTCAGCGCGGCCTTCGTGTTCGGACGGCTCGTCGGCTGCCCCGACGGCATGGGCAAGAAGGCCGGGTCGTTCTTCATCGGTTTCGACCGCGGCGACGTGAGCTGGCTGCGTGCCTACTGTCATCTCCTGGCGGCCTTGGGCGAACTGCTGCTGGCGGTGGATGGGCAGGAGGCGTTCGACTGCGGGGCCCCCTTGCTGTTCGAGAAGGTGGAGACGCCGCACACCTTTCTGCTGGAGAATCGCCGCGGCATCGACGAGGTGGGATTTGCATGGGATGATCGTGCCTACTGGTCGGACGTCGTCTCCTTGGTGCACAACCTGATCCGGCTGCCGATCAAGGAGCCCGCCCGGACCAAGGCGGCGTTGGCACACCTGGAGGCGGCGGTCGCCCAGGCCAAGGAGATGTGGAAGTACATCTTGGCGGAGACAGACGACGACAACGAGTGGATTCCCAACCCCAGGCAGACGGGGGTGCTGGGCGTCAAGGTGACGCAAGAGATGGTCGATGTGTGGCTGGAGACGTTGGATGAAGCAGACGACCTGTTGAAGGGCAAGAAGCTGCTGCCGTTTTGGCGAGGCAAGGACCCGGAGCGGGGGGTGAACCTGCGCCGGGTCTTCACGGAGCCGCGGACGTTCGACGCGATCGAGTGGGTGCAGGGGACGGCGGCCACGCCCTACCTGGAGAAGGGGCCGCTGACGAAGTTGGCGGGCCCCCGCATGGGGGACCGGCTCAACAAGGCGTTCGGCGGCCCCAACAACATCATTGGGTTCGGGTTCTGGTTCAACTGATCCCAAGCGGAATTCAACCGCCGCGGATTAGTTTTCCAACAACATCATTGGGTTCGGGTTCTGGTTCAACTGAGGTGGACTTCGCGGGTTTCCGTCGCGAACGCCGGATCCGAGTTGGCGTTGGGGGGCCTTGTCCTGGTGGCCAGACATCAGGCGTGATTTTTTCTCGATCTCCTCCCGGAAGTCGGCGATCTGCGGGTACCGCTGGCCGCTGGGTAGGAGACGGGCATGTTGTCCGTCCCCCCCGCCGCCACGCGTCCCGCTTGGGCTTGAGGTGCTTGCGGCAGGATATCCTCGTCGCCGGAAATCAGGCGTGATTTTTTGACCACTTCGCCCAAAACCACTTCGGCGTTTCGGACCTCCGCGCGTTGCGGACTTCCGCTTGCGCCCGCCGGTCGATGCAGACCGGAGCAGGCAACGCCGAAAGCCGTATTAACCTCGGCGTGTCGGACCGCCTCGCGCTACGGATGTTGACCTGACCACTTCGGGCGAGGTGACCGCAGCGCGCGCGCCGAACAGGGACGGCGCACCCCGGGAGCCACCTATCCGGCCCGGCCCGGGCCACACCCTCCTGAACAACTTCGGCACTACCCTGACAGGCCGCACCAGGCATCAGATCTGCGCGCCTGCCCAGCCTGAGTCGATCACGGTTGCGATCCGCGAGCCATGGCCGAGCGGCCTGCTGTCTCGCTACGCAACCCGTACAATAAGCGCTTGCCCGTCCCACGAATGACCGGCGGGACGACGGTTTCCGCCGGGCTGCCCCCTACCGTGGCAACGACCGCCGCAGCCCGCACACCGATGCCGCGACCGAACCTCGGTGGAGGACGTATGAGCAGCGACGTTGATGCGGAAGCGCCTCTTCAGACCGGGCAGGGCCAGCATCCCCACCAAGAGGTCGAGCGACAGTTCGCGCGCCTCGTTGAGCTGGCCCCGGATGCGGTCTTTCTGCACGGGCTGGACGGAAAGTTCCGGTACGCCAACGACGCCGCCTGTGCCCTCCTCGGCTATACCCGGGAGGAACTGCGGTCCATGTGCCCGTGGGATTTCGTCGTCAACGACAGCCGGGACGACATCCTGGCGCTGTGGCGGGGGATGGCCCGCGGCGCGCTGGTGATGGTCGAGGGGCTTTTCCGCCGCAAGGGCGGCACGGCGCTCCCCGCCGAGGTGCGGCTGGCCCGATTCGAGGACGGCGGGCAGGATTGGATCGCCGCCTTCTGCCGGGACATCTCCGCACGCAGGAAGGCCGAGGACGCCCTGCGCTTCGAGGAGCGCAGCCGCATGGCCCGGGACATCCACGACACCCTCGCCCACGGCCTCACGGCCATCGCCGTGCAGCTGGAAGCGGCCCGCCACGTCATCGGCGCCAGGCCGGACGAGGCTGCCGTCCACGTCGGCAACGCCCTCCAACTTGCGAGGGAGAGTCTGCGGGAGGCCCGCCGCTCGGTGCGGGCGCTGCGGCCGGCGGCGCTGGAGAGCGGCGACCTGGCCGAAGCCTTGCAGCAACTTGTCGGCTCCCGTTCGGCGGGCCGCCCTGAGAAGTTCCACTTCCGCCTGCACGGGGGGCCCCGGGCGCTCCCCGGCGAGACGGAGGCCCAGCTGCTGCGGGTCGGCCAGGAGGCGCTGACCAACGTGTTGAAGCACGCGCGGGCGGCGAACGTGCTGGTCGAACTCGCCTACGGCGAGTGCGAGGTGCGGCTGAACGTCGAAGATGACGGGCAGGGTTGCGATCTCCAACGACCCAATGACCAGGGCGAAGGGGTCGGGTTGACCGGCATGAAGGAGCGGGCCGAACAGATCGGGGCGCGGCTGGTCCTCCGCTCGTCCCCCGGCAGCGGCATGGCCGTGACGGTGACGGCCCCCGTGCCGCCCCTTGCGGAAAGGCGCCCCGATGCCCACCGATAAAAAGCCAACCCGCATCCTGATTGCCGACGATCAGCACCTGGTCCGGCAAGGGTTCCGTTCGATGCTCGACCGCCTGCCTTCGATGGAGGTCGTCGCCGAGGCCAGCACAGGCAAGGAGGCCATCGAACAGTACGCCTGCCACCTGCCCGACATCCTGCTCCTCGACCTGCGGCTCCCGGACTTGTGCGGCATCGACGTGATCCGCGCCATCCGGGAGCGGTACCTCCTCGCCCGCGTCATCGTGCTGACCACCTACGACGGCGACGAAGAAATCTACCAGTCGTTCCACGCCGGGGCCAAGGCGTATCTGCTCAAGGACGTGACGCTGGAGGAGTTGGCGGACTGCATCGAGAAGGTCCACGGGGGGCAGACCTGCGTGCCGCCGCCTGTGGCCGCCAAGCTAGCCGAGCGGACGGCCAGTCCGGAGTTGACCGAGCGGGAGGTGGACGTGTTGCGGCGGATCGTCGCCGGGCGCAGCAATAAGGAGATCGCCGCCGACCTGGACATCACCGAGGGGACGGTGAAAACCCACGTCAACCACATCCTCGACAAGCTGGGCGTCCACGACCGCACGCAGGCGGCGACGACCGCTATCAAGCGGGGGATGGTCCGCATGGGGTGAACGCCCGTTCCTGAGCCGCCGACTGATGATCGGCTCGCACGTCCCCGCCGCCTCCATCGAAAGTTAGACCCGGCCGTCGATCCGATTCCGCACGTCCTTCTCCCCCAATCTGGCGAGGCGTTTGCAGACCCAATTCGGAACAATTCCCATGCCACGACCGGTACCTCTCGAAGGGAAGTCCACACATGGCAGGCGTATCGACCCTCGCCGGGCAGGAGGTCACACGAAAGGACGAGCAATGACCAAGCACGTCAGCAAGCGCGCCGCCGCGAACGGCGTCAATCTGCGCTACATCGTGGCGGGCGAAGGACCAGTCGTGTTCGGCATGCACGGGTGATCTGCGTGCGCGGGCGGGCCGGGGTGACGATCGAGTTCATCCAGAAGGCGCCCGAACGGCGGTGAGTGCCATCCGATTCCGTCCACCAGCCTCAACAAGGAGAAAAGCATGTCTCAACAGTCCGGCGGTAGAAAACGCAGCGAGAAGGGGCTCCTGACTCCTGACAACTGTGTCGTCACGCTGATCGACCTCCAGCCGCAGATGCTCTTCGGTGTGTCGAACTTCGACCGCCAGAGCATCATCAACAACAACGTGGCCCTCGCCAAGGCCGCCCGGGTGTTCGACGTGCCGGTGGTCCTCAGCACGGTAGAAACCAAGGGCTTCAGCGGCAACATGTGGCCCCAGATTCTGGCCGTCTTCCCGAAACAGACGCCCATCGAGCGCACCACCATGAACTCGTGGGACGACCAGAACTTCGTCGCCGCCGTCCAGAAGAGCGGCCGGAAGAAGATCGTTCTGTCCGGCCTGTGGACCGAGACCTGCGTCACCCTGCCGACGATTCAGGCGCTCCACGACGGGTACGAAATCTACGTCGTGGAGGACTGCTGCGGCGACGTAAGCCAGCTCGCGCACGACAACGCCATGAAGCGCGTGGTCCAGGCGGGCGCGAAGCCAGTCACCGCGCTGTCGGTGATGCTCGAATGGCAGCGCGACTGGGCGAACAAGGACACGTACGACGCGGTCATGGACATCGTGAAGACCCACTGCGGGGCCTACGGCGTGGGCGTGGAGTACGCCTACACGATGGTCCACGGCGCTCCGGCGACGAAACTCCCCGAGTACGTGGTCCCCGCGGCTGCGGCGTCGCATAAATAGCGACTTTTGCATCACAAAGGAGGTATCTGTGCCTGCCGACGTCATTCTGCACAACGCGAAGATCGCCACGAACGGTGTCCCGTCGTTCGTCGAGGCTGTCGCGATCGAGGGCGAGAAGATCCTCGTTACGGGGGCCAGCGCCGAGGTCTTCCGTCACCGAGGGCCGTCTACGCTGGCGATCGACGCCAGGGGGCGGACAGTCATCCCCGGGCTGAACGACTCGCACCTGCACCTGATCCGGGGCGGGCTCAACTACAACATGGAGCTGCGCTGGGACGGCGTTCCGTCGCTGGCCGACGCCCTGCGCATGCTGAAAGATCAGGCCGCGCGCACACCGCCGCCGCAGTGGGTTCGCGTCGTCGGCGGTTGGACCGAGTTTCAATTCGCCGAGCGGCGGATGCCGACGCTGGATGAGATCAACGCGGCCGCGCCCGACACGCCGGTGTTCGTCCTCCACCTCTATGACCGGGCGATCCTGAATCGGGCGGCCCTTAGGGCCGTCGGATACACGCGAGACACGCCCGACTCGCCTGGCGCTGAGATCCAGCGGGACAGGCAGGGGAATCCGACGGGCCTGTTGATCGCCCGGCCGAACGCCGGCCTCCTCTACGCCACGCTGGCCAAGGGGCCGAAGCTTCCGCCCGACTACCAGGCGAACTCGACGCGGCAATTCATGCGCGAGTTGAACCGCCTGGGCGTGACGAGCGTGATTGACGCAGGCGGCGGCTCCCAGAACTACCCCGAGGACTACCAGGTCATCGAAGAACTGCACCGCCGCGGCGAGATGACCGTCCGCATCGCCTACAACCTGTTCACGCAACGCCCAAAGCAGGAGTTCGACGACTTCGCAAAGTGGGTGACGATGACCCGGCCGGGCGCGGGGAGCGACTTCTACCGCATGAACGGGGCGGGCGAGATGCTGACCTTCTCGGCCGCCGACTTCGAGGACTTCCTCGAACCGCGGCCCGACCTGCCGCCGTCGCTGGAGGGCGAGCTGACCCGCGTGGTGCGGCTGCTGGCGGAGAACCGCTGGCCGTTCCGCATGCACGCGACCTACGACGAGTCGATCGCTCGCTTCCTGAACGTCTTCGAGGCGGTGAACCGGGAGGTGCCGTTCAACGGCCTGCGCTGGTTCTTCGACCACGCCGAGACCGTCACGGAGCGAAACCTGGAGCGGATCAAGGCCCTGGGTGGCGGCATCGCCGTCCAGGACCGCATAGCTTTCCAGGGTGAGTACTTCATTGACCGCTACGGCAGGAAGGCGGCGGAACACGCCCCGCCGATCCGCCGGATGCTGGCGATGGGCATTCC
>DATKHW010000278.1:0-8601 GCA_035546275.1 Gemmataceae bacterium | reverse complement strand
GGCGGCGGAGCGGCTGGGGGCGTCGGTCTTCAGCGCGGAGGGGTCTGGCGCCCTGGCCCGCTGGTATTACGCGCTGCAATCGCTGGCCCGGCGCGGCTGGGTTCACCTCGCCGTCCAGGCCGACCGGGAGCGGCTGGCCACGCTGACGCCCATCGCCCCGGCCTTCGTCTTCCCTGCCGTCGCTCCCGCCCTGGACGGCTCGTATCGCCTGTCGCGGTTCGCCTATTTGCACCGCAGCGGAGAGGATTTTGTCCTGGAATCGCCGCTGGGCTTCGCGCGAGTGGCCTTGCACGACGACCGGGCGGCGGCGTTCGTACATGCCCTGGCCCAGCCCCTGGACGTCCGGGAGTTGGGCCGGCGCGTGTTCGGCCTTAAGGCCGGGGCCGCGGCCCATCTGCTCGGCCTCTTCGTCTCCGCCGGCCTGGCCGTGGAGGTCGGCGAGGACGGAACCGCGGCGGAAGACGAGAATCCCGCTCTGCAATGCTGGGAATTCCACGACCTGCTGTTTCACTCGCGCAGCCGCGTGGGCCGCAATGATGCACCGCTGGGGGCGACGTATCGGCACGCTGGCCGGCTGGAACCGCCTCCGGCGTTGAAACCGGCCGCCGCGGAGGCGGTCGAGCTATATCGGCCTGATCTCGACAAACTGGACCGCGACGATCCGCCGTTCGCTCGCGTCCTGGAACAGCGGTGTTCCATTCGCAATTACGCCGCCGAGCCGATCACGGATCGCCAATTGGGGGAATTTCTGTTCCGGAGCGCGCGCGTCAAGGAGCGCATCGAGTGGGACGTGGAAACGTCCGCCGGCCCCATGCGGATGCAGGGAGCGACGCGGCCCTATCCCGCCGGCGGCGGCTTGTATGAGCTGGAGGTGTACGCCGTCGTCGCGGCCTGCCGCGGCGTGGAGGTCGGCTTGTACCATTACGATCCGCTCGGTCACCGCCTCGAACGGATGGCCGGGCGCAATGTCGATGTGGACGCCTTGTTCGCCGACGCGGGCCAGTCGGCGGGCGTGAAGCCGGAAGACTTGCAGGTTCTGCTGATTCTGGCGTCGCGATTCCCTCGGCTCGCCTGGAAATACGCCTCGCTGGCTTACGCCTTGACGCTCAAGCACGTCGGCGTCGTCTACCAGACGATGTACCTGGCGGCGACGGCGATGGGCCTGGCCCCTTGCGCCCTCGGCGGCGGCGACTCCGACCTGTTCGCGCGGGCGACCGGCCTCGATTACTGCGGCGAAACATCGGTGGGAGAGTTTTTGCTGGGCAGCCGGCCATAGTCCGCCGACGCCAGCTCCTCCAGCGTCGCCTGGAACAGCAGCGGCGCCGCCGTCGCTCGGTCGTCGGCCAGGCGCGGACCGGAGAAATGCACAGAGTCGAACCGCTCCAGGTTCTCGGCGGCCGCGAGGAGCAGCCGTTGCAGCACGCCGAACGCCGCGTCGGACAGCGGTGGTTGGCCGCGGTAGTTCTCCAGCCTTGCACCCGGGCGATAGCTCGCAGAGTCTTCCAGGCCGAGGAAGCGAAGCGCCCAATCGGCCCGGTAACGGCCGCACGCCGCTGCGATCCCTGCGTAATCGGCGATCAGCTCATCCAGCGGATGGGCGAGCGTCGAGCCGAACAGCCGCAGCGAAAGATAGTGAGTGCATTCGTGCGCCAGCCGGATGACCCGCGACAGCCGCAGCCATTCGTGCCACGGCAGACCCATGTCGGCGGCGGACACGCTGCTATACGGCCCCTCAAAAAGAATCAAAAAGCGATCCTGATAAAGCGATTTGTGCGGAACGATTCGCTGGAACTCCTCCGGCCACGCCGCCGGATCGCACCGCGCCTGAAGCCGATGAATCCGGTCCCAGTTGTTGAATCCGGCGATGAGGCAAGCCCCCATCGAATCCGGCACGGGCGCCGGCTCGTTGCGGCAGCTCAGGGCCTGCACCATAAGCACGAAGTCGCCGCGGTCCGCGGTGGACAGGACCGGGACTGGCCCCGCGAGGGAATCGTGTATGGCAAGCCGCAGAGCGTCCGGCGCGCGCGGCGCCAGGCCTTCGCCTGTCGGCGGCTCGCCGCGCCTTGTCGCCGCCAGGTAGTCCGGCGCGCCGCTTATTCCCGCTCGCACCGGAAACTGCAATTGCGGCAACCGCGGCCGCAGCGCGTTCCACGCCCCCGTTTTCGCGGCCTGAGCGGCATACTCGCGCCAGACCTCGACATGAGCCTCGGCAGGCAGCGGCAGACTAGGCGCCTCATGCGGTGGCCGGCGGGCCACAGCGCCGAACGCCAAAAGCTCCTCGATCACGGGGCCGGAGGCTCCGAACGCCTGCAAAATGCCGGCCCGAAATTCCCAACGCGGATCCGTCAACGGCGGCCTCCCGGAATGATTGCAGCGATTGCACGCCGTTCACGCTACCCGTAGAATGACCCATCCCGCAAGAGTCTGTCCCGGCGGACCTCGATCCGAAAGGCGCTGCGCCGACATGACGCCCCGACCCATCTACCGCAAAGAGGCCCTGGACCGCCTCTCGTCGCCCGAACAGCTCGACCAGCTGATGCAGGTGACCCATCCCCGCGCCTGGATCGCGCTGGCCGCGGTCGGCGTCGTTCTGCTCACGGCGCTGTTATGGAGCCTATTCGGGTCGATTCCAATCACTGTGGAGACGCAGGGCGTCCTGGTCCGCAGCGGCGGCGTCACGACGCTCAAGGCCAAGGCTGCGGGCCAGGTATCGAATATCGCGGTTCGCTCCGGCGACGAGGTGCAGGCCAACGAGCTGCTGCTGTCCCTGGCGCCGGAAACGCCCGGCGGGGCGCCTGTCGCGGTCCTCAGCCCATTCGCGGCCAGAGTCTTGCAGCGAACGGTCGGCGAGCACGACGCCGTCAAGGCGGGCGATCCGCTCATGGTGCTGGAGCCTCTGGAGGCGCCGCTGCGCGCACACCTGTTTGTGTCCGCGGCCGACGGCTATCAGATCCAGCGGGACATGAAGGTGCGCGTGTGGCCGGCTCAGGTGAACCGCAGCGAATACGGCTACCTGGAAGGCAAGGTGCTGTGGGCGGTCAAGTTTCCGGTCACGGAGGCGGAGATTCAGCGCGACGTGCAAAACGCGGACCTGGCCCACCAGCTCGCCGGCGCCGGTTCGGTGCTGGAAGTCGGCGTGGAGCTGATCGAGGACAAGCAAACGAGCAGCGGCTATCGCTGGTCGTCGGCCCGCGGGGCCCCGGTGCAGCTCTTCAGCGGCATGCCCTGCCAAGCCAGCGTGGTGCTCGGCGAGGAACGGCCCATCGCCTACGTTTTTCCCGGTCTCGGCGGCCGGCGAGGGCCCTGACATGAGCGACCGACCGGCCCGGGCGCCGATGCGGCGCGTCCACACGCCGACCGTCCTGCAAATGGAAGCCGTGGAATGCGGCGCCGCCGCCTTGTCTTCCGTCCTGGCCTACTACGGTCGGCGCGTGTCGCTGGAGGAATTGCGCCTCGCCTGCGGCGTCTCCCGCGACGGCACCAACGCCGGCAACATGGTCAAAGCGGCGCGCGGCTTCGGTCTGATCGCCAAGGGCTATACCAGGGAGGTCGCAGATCTCCCCTTTCTGCCCTTGCCGCTCGTCGTCTTCTGGAACTTCAACCATTTCGTCGTCGTTGAGGGGTTCGGCCGCGGCCGGGTCTACCTCAACGACCCGGCCGTCGGGCCGCGCGTCGTGACCGATGCGGAGTTTCGGGAGGCCTTTACGGGGGTGGTGCTGACGTTCGAGCCGGGGCCGGAGTTCCAGCGCGGCGGCGACCGGCCAGGCCTGGTCCGGCCGCTGCGGCAGCGATTGAAAGGCTCGGAAGGCGGGCTGCTTTACGTCGTCCTGGTCAGCCTGGCCCTGGCCCTGCCCGGCCTGGTCATCCCCGTCTTCAGCCGCATTTTCGTTGATTCCTACCTGGAAGCAGGCGTCGGCGGATGGGTCTACCCGCTGATCATCGGCCTGGCGCTGACGGCGGCGCTGCGGGCGCTCTTGACCTGGATGCAGCAGCGCTACCTTCTGCGCCTGGAGACGAAACTGGCGCTCACGTCCTCGTTCCGCTTCTTCCGGCACGTGCTGCGGCTGCCTGTGGAATTCTTCACTCAGCGCTATGGCGGAGAAGTCGGGTCGCGGGTGGAGATGAACGACCGGGTCGCTCAACTGCTGTCCCGCGAGCTGGCCGCCAACCTGCTCAACGTCCTCATGTGCGTCCTTTACGTAGCCCTGATGGCGTTTTATGACATCCCGTTGACGCTGGTGGGCGTGGCCGTCGCCGGGCTTAACATCCTGGCCCTGCGCTGGGTGTCGCGGCGGCGGCGGGACGTGAACATGCGGCTCCTGCAGGAGCGGGCCAAGCTGATGGGCGCGTCGATGTCCGGCCTGCAAACCATCGAGACGCTGAAGGCGACTGCGTCGGAGTCCGACTTCTTCAGCCAGTGGGCCGGCCATCTCGCCAAAGTGACGTCGGCCGACCAGCGCATGGGCGTCTACACGCTCGCGCTCGGGGCGGCGCCGGCGCTCTTGGCGGCCGTCAACACGGCGGCGATTCTCGGCATCGGGGCGCTGCGCGTCATGGACGGCGCCCTGACCGTCGGCATGTTGGTCGCGATTCAGAGCCTGATGATGAGCTTTTTAGACCCCGTCGAGCAGCTGGTCGGGCTGGGTGGGTCTTTGCAGGAGATTGAGGGCGAACTAAGTCGGTTGGACGACGTGCTGCGCTACCCGCCCGACGCCAACCTGGAGCAGGAGGAGCAGCTCGACCCGGCCGGCACCCTGACGCTGCTGCGTCTGACGCCCGTGGAGCGGGGCAAGCGGATGGGGGCGCCGATCAAGCTGGCCGGCCAACTGGAGCTGCGGAACGTGACGTTCGGCTACGCCCGATTGGCGCCGCCGCTCATCACGGATTTCAACTTGACGGTGCAGCCCGGGGCGCGGGTGGCCCTGGTCGGCCTGACCGCCAGCGGCAAGAGCACCGTGGCGAAGCTCATCAGCGGGCTGTATCGACCGTGGTCTGGCGAGGTGCTGCTGGACGGACGCCCGCGCGGCTCGCTGCCGCGGGCCGCGGTCGTCAACTCGCTGGCCATGGTCGATCAGGATTTCTTCCTCTGCGAGGGGACGGTGCGCGAGGTGCTGACGCTGTGGGACCCGACGATTTCGCTGGAGGATGTGGTCCAAGCGGCGCGCGACGCCTGCATCCACGATGACGTGGTGGCGCGGCCGGGCGGCTACGAGAGCAAGGTCGAGGAGGGCGGCGTCAATTTCAGCGGCGGTCAGCGGCAGCGGCTGGAAATCGCCCGCGCTCTGACAGCCGCTCCGACCCTGCTGGTGCTGGACGAGGCGACTAGCGCTCTCGATCCGGTGGTGGAACAGCGGATCGACGACAACCTGCGGCGTCGTGGCTGCACGTGCGTCCTGGTGGCGCACCGGCTCAGCACCATCCGCGACTGCGACGAGATCATCGTGCTGGACCACGGCAAGATCGTGCAGCGCGGCACGCACGAGACGCTGAACGCGGTGGACGGGTTGTACAGGCGCCTGATCGCGGATCAGTGAGTGTTTTTTCCGGAATTCGCCCCGCCATCGGGGCGGGGTAGATTTTTTGGCTGACAGCTAATAGCTGCTAGCTAATGGCTGTTAACAAAACGTGCGGCGTCACTCGTCCCCCGCAATAGCAAACCGACTTCCGGAACAGATTCCGAGGTGCGTTGGATGCAAGCGGCCGTGGACATCTTGAAAGGCGAAGGCGCCCCGCGGCCGGTGGCGGGCAACAATCCTCTGCCGCTGGACGGCCCGGGCGACGTCTGGTTGCTGACGGCGGGCCAACTCGATGTTTTCGCCATTCCGCCGCCGCGAAATGGCGTCCCCGGCGCCCGCGTCGGTTTGTTTCGCATGAAGCCAGGCGGGGTGCTGTTCGGGCTTGGTCCGAACGTGCTGGCCGTAGGCGGGCCGGGGTGTCAGGTCGCTCGGATTGCACGCGACCGCTTCGGCGAACTGGCCCGGCAGCCGGACCTGGCCGGACCCTTGGCGGCTCTGCTGGACGACTGGATATGCGCGGTCACCGACGGCGTCGCCCGCGGTCGCCCGCCGCGCCGATCGCTTTTGCTGGAAACGAACAGTGAGCTCCGTGTGACGGACTACGGATCGGTCGTGCCGGAGCGCGACGCGCTCTGGGTGCGCCAGGCCCAGGGATCGTCCTATTTTCTGGGCCGCTCGGAGCTGACGGTCAAGGCCGGCGAGGGCCTCTTCCCCCTCGCCTTCCCCGGCTGGCTGGCGGCCGCGGACAAGGAGACGGTGCTGACGGCGGCGACCACGGAAGCGGTCCTCGGCGATCCGGCGATGTGGTCGTATTTGGATGGCTTTCATCGGATAATCCTGGCCTGCGTCGCCGTAAACACCGTGGAGGCGGAAAAGGCCGAGCGCGGGCGGTTCCGCCGCAAGCGGCAATTTGAACGGCGCCTGTTTGAGACGACGGTGTCGCGCCTCGCCGATGTGGTCGCCCCGCCGGACGAGTGGGAGGACGAACTCGACGCCGCCGAAGCCCGGACGACCCTCGCCGACGACGATCCGCTGCTCGCCGCCTGCCGCTTGGTCGGCGCGCGGTCCGGCATTCCTATCCAGGCGCCGCAAATCGCTGGGGAGCGGCGGGCGCACAGCGATCCTCTCCGCGACATCGTCCGAGCCTCCCGCGTGCGCGTCCGCCGAGTCCGGCTGGCCGACGACTGGCATCGGCAGGACAACGGGCCGCTTCTGGCCTTCCACGGCGAGACCGAGAAACCCGTCGCCGCGCTGCCGGTCGGGCCGTCGCATTATGAAATAGTCGATCCGACCACGCGGAAGCGGCAAGCCGTGACGGCGATCGTCGCCGGCTCGCTGGCGCCGTTCGGCTACTGCTTCTATCGGCCCTTCCCGCCCGGGCCGCTGACGCCGTGGGGTCTGTTCCGCTTCGGCGTCCGGGGAACCCGCCGCCGCGACTGGCTGACGGTGTTCCTGCTCGGCCTCGGCGGCAGCCTGCTCGGCATGTTCACGCCGGTCGCCACGGGCTGGATCTTCGGCTCTCTGATTCCGGGGGCGGAGCGCGGGCAGCTGCTGCTGGTGGTGCTGGCGCTCTTGGTCGGCGCGATTTCCATCGCCCTGTTCCAGTTCACGCGCGGCGTCGCCGTACTGCGGCTGGAAGGACGGATGGACGCCGGCGTCGAGGCGGCTGTCTGGGACCGGCTGCTCAACCTCCCCGCGCCATTCTTCCGGCGCTACACGGCCGGCGACCTGACGTTCCGCGCCCTCGGCATCGGCGAGATGCGCCAAGTGCTGACCGACGTGGCCCTGACCGTGCTGCTCAGCTTTCTTTTTTCTATCGCCTATTTCGGATTGCTTTTCTATTATGACAGCCGTTTGGCGTGGCTGGCGTGCGGCCTCTTTCTGATCGCCATGCTGGCGGTCGGCGTCTCCACCTGGGTGCAGCTGCGGTTCCAGCGCGGCGTTTACCAGGTCCGCGGCCGCGTCGCTGGATTAGTGCTACAGCTCATCACCGGCGTCGCCCGGCTGCGGTTGGCGGGGGCCGAGGACCGCGCCCTGGCCGTCTGGGCCGGCGATTTCAGCGTGCAGAAGCGACTGGCCTTCCGGGCGCGCTCGGCCGCCAATCTGCTGGCCGCGTTCAACGCCGCGCTGCCGGCCCTGGCCACGGCCGCGCTGTTCGCCGTCGTCGCCTCGGCGGTCAGCGAACGGCCGTCCCTCGGAGCCTTCCTCGCCTTCTACGCCGCCTTCATGCAGGTCCTGACCTCGGCCGTGATGATGGCGTCCGTGATCGGCTACGCCGCCCAGGTCGTGCCGCTCTTCGAACGGGCCAAGCCCATTCTCGAAACGCCGCCGGAAGTGGACCCCGCCAAGGCCCTGCCGGGCGATCTCAGCGGCGCGGTGGAACTCAGCCATGTCTCCTTCCGCTACAAGCCGGACGGCCCACTCGTTCTCAACGACGTGTCGATCCACGTCAAGCCCGGTGAGTTCGTCGCCTTCGTCGGACTTTCCGGGGCGGGAAAGTCCACCATTCTGAGGCTGCTGCTGGGCTTCGAGGCGCCGGCGTCCGGCTCGATCTATTACGACCGCGAGGACCTGTCGGGCCTGGACAAGCAGGCGGTGCGGCGGCAGATCGGCGTGGTCTTGCAGGACGGCAAGCTGACGCCCGGCGACATTTTCACCAACATCGTCGGCTCGGCGCCGCTGACGCTGGAGGACGCCTGGGAGGCCGCCCGCCTGGCTGAGCTGGAGGACGACATCCACGACATGCCGATGGGCATGAAGACTGTCCTCAGCGAGGGCGGCGGCACGCTGTCCGGCGGCCAGCGGCAGCGCCTGATGATCGCGCGGGCGGTCGTGTCGCGGCCGCGCATCCTGCTGCTGGACGAGGCGACCAGCGCCCTGGACAACCGCACCCAGGCCGCCGTGAGCCGCAGCCTGGAACGGCTCAAGGCCACGCGCATCGTGGTCGCCCACCGCCTCAGCACCATCCGCAACGCCGATTGCATTTATGTGATGGAAGGCGGCCGCGTCGTGCAGCGCGGCCGGTATGAGGAGCTGATGCAGCAATCGGGGCTCTTCGCGGATCTGGCAAGGAGACAGCTGACGT
>DATKHW010000277.1:0-3534 GCA_035546275.1 Gemmataceae bacterium | reverse complement strand
CCTGAATCTGCTTACTAAAATCCTCGATTTCCTTCTGCTGCGGCGATCCCGCGCCGGGAGGCGGACCGAAGGGATTGGCGCCGCCCCCGCCGCCCAATCCCGCCGCCTGTCCCGCCAGGCCGATCAGGCCGCACAAGAGGCCGAGGCCGCCGAAAATGAAATGAAAAACGGCGATGACGGTCAGGGACGTTGGACGCTGCCGGCGAAAGTTGGAAGCCATTGCGCACCCGGATGGAGAAGTTCGACGGGGACGCCCCGCCGTTGCCCCTGTTGTACGGCGGCGCCCCGCGGCGGGACAAGGCCCCGTCAACGATGGGTCATTGCCGCACGGCCTGATGGAAGCGTTCGCGCAGCCGTCGGGTGATCGGCCCCGGTTTGCCCGTGCCGATGACGCGGTCGTCGCACTTCACCACGGGGATGATCTCGGCGCCGGTGCCGGTCAGGAAGCACTCGTCGGCCGAGTAGACGTCGTGCCGGATCAGCGTGGTTTCCTGCACCGGGATGTTCGCGGCTTGAGCCAGCTCAATGACGAGGTCGCGCGTGATCCCTTCGAGGATGCCGGCGCTGGTCGGCGGCGTTTTCAGCACGCCGCGCTTGACGAGGAAGATGTTGTCGGCCGTGGCCTCCGCCACCTCGCCGTTGACGTTGAGCATCAGCGCTTCCAGGCAGCCAGCTCGCACCGCCTCGATCTTGGCGAGGATGTTATTGAGATAATTCAGCGATTTGATCCGCGGATTGAGCGCGTTGCCGTGGTTGCGCACGTAGCTGGACGTGATGATGTCCAGGCCGTTCTCGTACAGCTCGGCCGGATACATGCTGATGTCATCGACGATGACGATCACCTGCGGGTCGGTGGTCTTGCGCGGGTCGATGCCAAGGCTGCCGGCCCCGCGCGTCACGATGAGGCGGATGTAGCCGTCCTTCTTGTTATTGACCTGGACGGTGCGCTGAACGGCTTCCGTCATTTGCTCCAGCGACAGGGGGATTTCCAGGGCGATGGCCTTGGCGCTATCCCAGAGGCGTTCGAGGTGCTCGCGGAGGCGGAAGACCTTGCCGGAATAGACGCGGATGCCTTCGAAGACGCCGTCGCCGTAGAGCAGGCCGTGGTCGTAGACGCTGACGCGCGCCTCGGCCTTGTCGAAGAATTTGCCGTTGATCCAGACCTTGGTCATCGCATGGCCCTCGGCAGTGTGTTGGGAAGGAGGGCCGCGGCGCCAGACGGGTTCGGTCACAGCCCCGAGAATCACGCGCTCACGCGGAAGAAAACGCGTCTGGAACTGTGATTTTAGAGTTCCAGACGCGTTTTCTTCCGCTATGCACTCACGGCCGGCGCCGGGGCCAGGACGTGATCGGGGTAATGGTGAGGGTCCGCGCCCATCTCCACGCGCCCCTGGACGAGCCGCACCACACGATCCGTGCCGGCGACGATGTCCATGTTGTGCGTTACCATGATGATAGTCAGCTGGTCGTGCCGGTTCAAGTCGCGGAGCAGGCCGACGACGGCGTCGCCGGATTCGGCGTCGAGGTTACCGGTCGGCTCGTCGGCGAAGAGGATTCGCGGCCGATTGATGAGCGCCCGGGCCACGGCGGCCCGCTGCATCTCGCCGCCGGACAGCTCGCGCGGCCGATGGCTGAGCCGCTTGCCCAGGCCGACCCGATCGAGCATTTCGACGGCCCGCCGCCGCAGCTCGCGGCGCCGGCCGAACCACGACCAGACGGAGTTGGCGATCATCTGCGGCATCAGCACATTTTCCAGGGCCGTCAGCTCCGGCAGCAGGTGATAGAACTGGAAGATGAAGCCGAAGGTCTGGTTGCGCAGCTGGTCGCGCCGCTTGGCCGGCAGATCGTCGATGCGCTTCTCGTCGAGATAGATTTCGCCCTTGTCGGGCCGATCGAGGACGCCGAGCAGGTGCAGGAGCGTGCTCTTGCCGGAGCCGGAGGCGCCGACGACGCTGAGAAACTCGCCCTGGTGCACGTCCAGGTCGAGGCCGCGCAGCACCTCGGTCTGAATCTTGTATTTGCGATACGCTTTCTGCAATCCGACAGCGCTTAGCAGCATGTTATTCACCACAAAGACACAAAGGACACAAAGAGGACTCAGAGAAAAGCAACGAACTGGAACTCAAGAACCATTCATAGTTTTCTCCTTTGGTTTTCTTCTTTGTGTTCTTTGTGTCTTTGTGGCGAGTCTTCTTATTCATATCGCAGCGCCCGCACTGGGTGCAGCATCGCCGCCCGCAGCGCCGGCAGGATGCTGAACAGCACGGCGATGCCCACGGCGCCGGCGTTGATGAGCAGCACGGTCATGGGCTGCATGTCCGTTGGAATCGAGTCGAAATAGTAGATTTTCCGGTCGAAAATCTCATGGCCGGTCCACACGGCCAGCTGATGCTCGATCGGATTGATATAGGTCGTGAGAGTCACGCCGAGGGCGGTGCCGAGGCCGGCGCCGACCAGGCCGAGCAGCAGACCGTAGCCGAGGAAAATCTTCAGCACGCCGCCGTTGGAGGCGCCGAGCGCCTTGAGAATGCCGATGTCGCGCGTTTTTTCCACCACGATCATCGAAAAAATCGCCAAAATGCCGAAGCCGGCCACGCCGACGATCATAAACAGCAGCACGTTGAGGATGCCGCGCTCCACGGAGATGGCCGCCAGCAGCGGGCCTTGCAAATCCTCCCACGTCTGAACTTCCAGCCCCTCCATGCCGAACAGTTTTTGCAAGCGGTCCTTCACGAGCTTGGCGTCGCGGTCGTAGTCGTTGAGGCGAATCTGGATGGCCGTGGCGCGGTCGCCCATGTTGCGCAGCTGCTGCAGGTGCTTGAGCGGCACGAAGACGTACTGCGAATCGTATTCACTCATGTCGGAGCGGTAATAGTCGGAAACGATATAACGGTAGCTGACGGGCCGGATTTCGCCGTCGGTGATGGTGGTGATGGTGACGTCGTCGCCGGGGTGCAAAAGCTCGACGTCGTCCTTGGGATGTTCCGGCGTCGATTCCGGATCGCGGACATGGCCGATGGCGTAGCCAATGAACGCGCCCATCGGCACGGTCGTCGCCGGGGCCGGCGGCGGGTCGGGCGGCCGCAGACCGTTTTCATCGAAGATCGGCTGCACTCGCTGCGGCATGTCGGGATGCCGTTGCTTGTAATTGGCGAGGGCGGCGTCGCTGAGGTTGAAGGAGGGATGCTGCTGATTGGCGGGATCGAGCAGATGCTCCTTGAATCCGCCCAGCGCGGCCCGTCCTTCCGGATCGACGCCGACCAGCCGGACGGGCTTCATGATCGGTATGCTGTTGCCGAGCCGGAAGCGGATCATGGCGAAGATTTCGACGGTCGGCGTCATGGCGGCGATGCGGCTGGCCAGCTCCGGGTCGGCGCGGATGAGCCGCATCTTGCCTTCGGGGTCGGACATGCCGGTGTAGTCGTCGGCCTGGATCTGGACGTCGGACGAAGCGGCGTGGAGACGGTCGCGCAGCTTGGTGCTGAACCCGGCCATGACGCTGTTGACCACGATGAGGGTGGCCACGCCGAGCAG
>DATKHW010000276.1:0-5167 GCA_035546275.1 Gemmataceae bacterium | reverse complement strand
TCGTTACGGGCCTGGCAGGAGCGCTGACGGGCATGATTGTGCTGCGGGCCGTGCGCTTCCTGTTCGGACTCGGCCGCGGCAAGGAAGGCATGGGCATCGGCGACGCCGACGTGATGATGATGACCGGCGCCTTCATCGGTTGGCAGCCGACGCTGGTATCGTTCTTTATCGGCGTCTTCGTCGCCCTGTTTTTCGGCGTGATCCAGCTGATCCGCCGCGGCGACCAGGCCCTGGCGTTCGGCCCCGCCCTGGCGATCGGCTCCATCCTGACGCTCCTGGGCTGGCCGATTATCGGGCGCATGCCGAACATCTCGATGCTGTTCGCCGCTCCGGAATGGCTCGCCGGCCTGGCGGCGATTGGGGCCGTTTTCCTGCTGATGACGAGTTACATCCTGCGAATCGTGCGCGGGACCGAACCTGCCGAGGCCGAAGCGGGTCAAGACGGCAAGACGGGCTCGCCGCCTTCTCTCGCAGCTCCTCTCGCCCCGGCCGAGAAGGGAGACGGCGTGCCGGCCGTGCCGTCCGAGGAGAACAAGGATCAGGGAATTCAGCTATGAACAACATCGTGATCGTCGATTACGGCATGGCCAACTTGCGCAGCGTTCAGAAGGCGTTTGAGAAGCTAGGTCACGCCGCGACGATCACGGCCGATCCCAACCGCGTCGCCGAGGCCGACAAACTCGTCCTGCCCGGCGTCGGCGCCTTCCGCGACGCCATCCGCCGCTTGCACGAAACCGATCTCACATCCCCGATTCTCGCCCATCTCCGCTCCGGCAAACCGTTCTTCGGTATCTGTCTAGGTTTGCAGCTCCTGTTCACCACCAGCTACGAGGATGGCGTTTATCGCGGCTTGGACTATTTCCCCGGCGAAGTCGTGCGGTTCAAGGATGTTCCCAGTCTGAAAGTGCCGCACATGGGCTGGAACCAGCTGCGGGTGCGCCGGCCGGCGCCGCCGTTACAGGGATTGCCGGACAACGCGTCCGTTTACTTCGTCCATTCCTATTACGCGGCGCCGGCCGACGATTCGCTGGTCGCCGCCGAGACGGATTACCCGACGCCGTTCGCGTCGGCCGTCTGGCGCGACAACGTGTTCGCCACGCAATTTCATCCGGAGAAGAGCCAGCGCGTCGGGCTGGAAATGCTGCGGCTGTTCGCCGAATGGAAATGACGGCGAGGCGTCACTTGGCGTCGCGGACCGACTTGAGCAGCGCGGCGACGTCGTCCCACAGCTTCCGCCACGCTTGCTGCTCGTCGGCCGGCAGATAGTACCACCCGACGCCATTGGTCACACCGGCGGGGTTCATTACGTCGCGGAAGTCTTGTTGCCAGCGCATCATTGTATCTCGAATAGTTTTGCGATCCTCAATACTGCCGTTGTCTCGTATTTTGATCCAAACGGCGAGGTCGGCCCGCAGCCATTCGAGTGTCTGACGGCGCAGGTCGGCTTTCTTTGCTTCAGTGGGCGGCGGATCGTCGTTGCCCTCGCCGCCTGCCGCCAATGCTGCACAGCAGGCGGCATCATAACGGCGGCCCGTCTTTATATCGTCGGCCATCTTCGGATCGGCCGAGAAGGCAGCCGCATAGAGGGAAGTGCCGGCAATGTAGCGTTTCTTGATTACGCAGAGCTGGGTCATTCCGAGAAATTCGTCTCTGGTCTGGGGCTTGAAGTCGCCCTTGAGCAATGCGGGCAGCTTGTCCTGAACGGCGGCCATGCGTTCGGCGGCGGCCAGCTCGGTACCTGCCAGAGCGAACTTGGGGTCGATGCGAAGCGCCTCGCGGAATTCGACGATCGCTTCGTCGAGCTTGCCTTGCTGCTTAAGAGAAACGCCGAGCCTGCGATGAGTATCTGCGGCTTGCGGATTGAGATCGCCATTCGGGTGTTCGGCCGCAATAACCTGCTTCAAGTAAAACGTGGCTGTGAACCACTCTCCATTATGCTCCGCGATAGAGGCTTGCATTTCGGGCCAGAAGCTTCGTTCCTGTCTGCGGCGCAATAGTTCGGCTTCAGGGGTTTCCCGCGTCATCCACACCTGCACCCATCCCGTATATAGTCCCGTTTGGATAGGGGTGGCCAGGCGGCCGTCGGGCATGAAGTACACGGACCTGACCCCTTCAATATACCAATTGACCTGTGCGGTTCCGGGCTGACGCACGACCGCGACAGGCTTATACGAGCCCGTTTCCCACATCCAGATAGCTTCTTGTTGAGTGGTAAGGTCTACGCCTGCTACGGCAAATCGTGTCCCATCGGGACTAAAAGCCACACGCTCCGCTATGAAGTTGGGATCTTGCTCTACAATGATTTCCGTACCTGAAGTTACGTCCCAAATCCGTGCCGTTTCACGGGAGCCGGCCGCAGCGAGGTAGGCACCGTCGATGCTAAACGCAACTGAAACCACGCCGTTTCTGTGACCTTGGAACAAGCGGAGCTGGTTGCCGGTGGCGGCATCCCACAGGCGGACTGTAGTGTCACGGCCCCCGGAAGCAACGCGGCTCCCGTCGGAGTTGAAAGCCGCGCACTCGACCATGTCCTCGTGGCCTTCGCAGACGGCGAGCTGTTTGCCGGAAGCCGCGTCCCAAATGCGCACGGTCTTGTCCGCGCCCCCGGAAGCCAGGCGGCCGCCATCCGGGCTAAAGGCCACGCACCGGGCACCGCCCGCGTGGCCCTGGAGCACGACTAGCTGCTTGCCGGTGGCGACGTCCCATATGCTAACCGACTCTATCCAACGCGCTGCCAAAGCCGCTCGGCTGCCGTCGGGGGTGAAGGCAACGTCATCTCCGGCGTAATCGCTCGGAGTTGTGAGCCGACTTGCGGCCCTTTCCGAAGCGAGATCCCACAATCGAACTGTGCCGTCCCTGCCGCCGGACGCCAAACCGGTGCCGTCGGGACGGAAGGCAACCGTCTGCACCGGGCCGTCGTGCCCACGGAAAACGCCAGCGAGTTCTTTCACAACGCGGGTGTCCCACAGCCTAAGCGCCCCGTCTAAGCCGCCGGACGCGAGATACTTGCCGTCAGGGCTAAAGGCCACGGTATTCACCGTCCCCACGTGACCCCGGAAAACCTCGATCTGCTTGCTCAAGTCCGCGTCCCAGATTTGCACCGCGCCATCAATGCAGCCCAGCGCTAGCCGCGTGCCGTCGGGGCTGAAGGCCAAAGAAAATACCGACGCGATTCCATCGGGCGCAGCAATCGATTTGCCAGTTGCGCAGTCGTAAAGCTTGACAGCCCTTGCCGCGAACGCAGCTCCAGCACATGCCAAGCGCGTGCCATCCGGGCTAAAGGCGACGGAAGGCCATGGGATTTGGCTCTGTCTTCCCAATATGCTCAGCGGGTTGCCTGTGGTAGCGTCCAACAGCCGGACACGCCCGTCAGAACTAACCGACGCCAGGAAAGCCCGGTCAGGGCTAAAGGCCAGGCACTGAACCCTGTTTGTGCTGCCTTGACACAGAGCGAGTGGCCTGCCGGTGGCGGCGTCCCACAGGCGAATGAGCTGGTCTTTGCCGCCGGATGCGAGGCGGCGGCCATCGGGGCTAAATGCCACGCAGCTAATCTCGTCCACCTGCCCGTCAAGTGCCGCAACTTGCTTTCCGGACGCAACGTCCCACAGACGCACGTACTTATCCGAGCCCACGGAAGCCAGGCGGACGCCATCCGGGCTGAAGGCCACGCAGCCCACTCCGTCCTTGTGCGCCTCCCAGACGGCCAGTTCAGAGTAAAAGGCGCGGTTAAAGTACTCCCATTCCCAAGGACGCTTGCCCGGCGTCAGTTGCTCCTGCAAGTCGCCCGCTTTCTTCAGCAGCTCCCGAGCGCGCGCCGCCTGTCCGCTGTCCCATTCGCGCTGAGCCAGGAATATGCGGTCCGCATAAGAATACGCAGCCAACTCCCTCTTGGCGTCCTGCTCGCGCCCCAGCGCTCCTTGCAAGTCATCGCGCGCCTGCCTCGCTTCGCATTCTGCTTTCTCCGCGCGTCCCTTCGCGGCCTCGGCCGATCGCCACAGCCACAACGCTCCGCCTCCGCCCGCCCCCACCACCAGCAGCATGACCAGCAGCGCATACACGGCGGCCGCCGCCGGATGCCGCAGTGCCCACCGGCCCGCCCGCTCCCACCGACCCACCGGCCGCGCCTTGATCGCCTCCCCCTTCAACCAACGCCGCAGATCGTCCGCCAGGTCCCGCGCCGCGCCGTACCGCCGGCCCGGCTCCTTCGCCATCGCCTTGAGACAAATCGTCTCCAGATCGCGCGGAATCTTGTCGTTGAGCCGACGCGGCGGACGCGGCTCGTCCGTCAGCACCTGCAACAGCAGCATTCGCTGCGTGCCGCGGAAGGGCAGCTCGCCCGTCAGCAGCTCGTACAGGATCACGCCCAGGCTGTACACGTCGCCGCGGCCGTCCACCGTGTGCCCCTCGCCCTTGGCCTGCTCCGGCGACATGTACGCCGGCGTTCCCAGCACCTGGCCTTCCACCGTCATCGTGATCTCGCCCGCCTCGCGCTTGGCCAGGCCGAAGTCCATCACCGCCGGCCGGCTGTCCTCGCCGATCATGATGTTCGACGGCTTCACGTCTCGATGCACCACGCCGCGGTCGTGGGCGTATTGAAGGGCGTCGGCCACGGCCGCGATCAGCTCCGCCGCATCGCGGAAGCTCGGACGCCGGGCCGACAGCACATCGGCCAGCGTCGCGCCCTGCACGAAGTCGCTGACGATGAACGGCAAGCCGTCGGCCTGGCCGACCTCGTGCACGGAGACGATGGACGGATGGCGGAGCTGCGCGGCGCTGCGGGCCTCGCGCAGGAAGCGGTCCAGCTCCTGCAGCCCCGCCACGTTGCCGGCCCGCGGCACCTTGAGGGCGACTGTGCGGTCCAGCTCCGGATCGCGGGCCTTGTAGACCGTGCCGAAAGCGCCGCTGCCGAGCGCGCCGATCACCTCGAACTTGCCGATTTTTTGGCCGGGCCGGCAACTCCCGCTGGTCGTGGACCCCGTGTCCAGGTGGAAGCTGGAGCCGCACGACGGGCAGGCGATCTCCTCGCGCGGGGCGATTTTCACGACCTCAATGGGATTCCGGCAATGGGGGCAAATGATGTGCATGGGCTGGGCTTCTCCGGGCGCGAGAGGGAACGGGACGCGGTCGCGTGGGTCAGGATTCCAATCCTGACACGTCAGCCCCGTGT
>DATKHW010000275.1:0-7736 GCA_035546275.1 Gemmataceae bacterium | reverse complement strand
ACATTCCCCTTGCGCGACGGATGAGTTCCGGCGATCTGCCGGTGGGTTGGCAGGACCACGCCCGCGAGGTTCTGCTCGTATTCATCCGCGACGAGGTGGCCAAGCCTGCCATTGGGCACGACGCCGACGTCTATGTGCCTTTCTTGTGGACCATGTTCCTGTTCATCCTGTTCAACAACCTGCTGGGCATGATCCCGTTCTGCGGATCGCCCACAGGCAACATTCTCGTGACCCTGGCTTTGGCCCTTTGCGTCTTCTTCGCCATCCACGGTTCCGGGATTAAGCAGATGGGCTTCAGCCATTATGTCGGCTCCATGTGGCCGCACATCGATGTGCCCTACGGCATGGGCTACGTCCTCAAGCCGCTGATATTCGGCCTGGAATGGCTCGGCGTCCTGGTCCGCAACGCCGTGTTGGCCGTGCGTCTTTTCGCCAACATGTTCGCCGGCCACGTCGTCTTGGCGACCATCCTGATCTTCATTTACACGGCAGGGAGCCTGAACCCCGGCCTGTGGGGCGCGATTTCGTTCATGAGCGTCGTGGGACAGGTGGCGCTTAGTCTGCTGGAACTGTTCGTCGCCTTCCTCCAGGCATATATCTTCACCTTCCTGGCCGCGATCTTTATGGGTCTGGCCATGAACCCGGGGCACTGAGGATGGCGCGACGCAGAATCACGGGCCGCACCGCGGCATGACGGGAGACATGGGTTCTGGGCGGCGCAGCTGCCGCCTGGCAAGTGGGAGTACCAAGTTCCATGAAAATGATGAAACCGGCGGCGCTGGCCGCCATCGGCGTCTTGCTGCTGGCCGCGTCACAGGCCTTCGCGCAAGGGCCAGCGCCCGTCGAAACGTCTTACACGCTCTCCGGGTCGGGCATGGCGGCCGGCCTGGGCATGGGCCTGACGATCATTGGCGCCGGCATCGGCTTCGGCCGCATCGGCGCCGCCGCTCTGGAAAGCATGGCTCGCCAGCCAGAAGTGGGCGGCCGCGTCTTTACGGCCATGCTTATCATCGCCGCCATGCTCGAAGGCGCCACGCTGGCCAGCGTCGTGTTTCTCTTGGTCATCGGCATGGCGAAGGCGAGCTTCTAGCCGCGGCCCGGCCCCGGGGCGTTCGAGCTTTGCGCGTGAGGTCAACATGGTGCGTTTCCGGCCAAGCGTAATCCTATTGCTGTCGGCTTTGGTCCTGGTCGCCGCCGCGCCGACGCCCGCGCCGGCGAAGGACGAACCGGCCGCGGCCAAGGAGGGCCAGGCCGAACAGGCCAGCATTTTCGAGCCGCGGCTCGATTTGGCGATTTGGACCATCGTCGTCTTCGTGGTGCTCTTATGGGTCCTTGGCCGCTTCGCCTGGAAGCCGATGCTGGCGGGCCTGCAAAAACGCGAACAGAACATGAAGGAGGCGGTGCAGGACGCCCAGGCGGCGCGGCAAGAAGCGCAGCGGCTGCGCGACGAGATTCTGGGCGAGCGCAACAAGATCGAGGATATGCGTCGGGACATCATTCAGAAGGCGCAGGGCGACGCCCAACGTACGGCCGAGGAGCTGCTGGCCAAGGCCAAGGCGGAGATGCAGGCCGAGCGCGATCGCGCCCGCCGTGATCTGGAAACCGCCAAGGACCAGGCGCTTCAGGACATCTGGCGACAAGCGGCCGATCTGGCCGCGATGGTGTCCACCAAGGCGATCCGCCGCAGCCTGACGCCGGAGGACCATCGCCGCTTCGTGGACGAGGCGCTGGTTGACCTGCGCCAGGCGGGGAACGGTCAAAAGGCTTCAGCGAGCGTCTAACTCATGAATGAGATCGACCCAGCGCGGCCGCAGACCGTTTTCGACGACGCTACGCAGCACGTTGCCCACGTCTACGGCGCGGCGCTGCTCAATTCGGCGCAGAAGGTGGGACAAGCCGCCGACATCGTCGAAGATCTCACCGCGCTGGTCAACGAGGTCTTCCCGCGCGATCGCTATCTGGAAGCCTTTCTGACCAGCCGGGCCGTCGGCCGCGAACGCAAGGCCCAGGTTCTGCGCACGGCTTTCCAGGGCCGGGCCAGCGATCTGTTCCTGAACTTTCTCCTCGTGCTGAACGACCACGACCGTCTGGAGGCGCTGCGGGCCATCGCAGCCGCCATGCGTGAAATGTACGAAGATCGGCAAGGCCTGATGCGCCTCCGTGTGCGGTCGGCCGTGCCGCTGGCCGACGACCAGCGCGAGCGCTTGACGCAGGAACTGCGGACCAAGTTCGGCCGCAACCCCTTGCTGGACGCCAGCGTAGACCCCGATTTGCTGGGCGGCCTGACAGTCCAGGTAGGCGACGTGCTTTACGACGCCAGCATCCGCACTCGCCTGGAGCAGATTCGCAACCATCTCATCGAGAGCAGCAGTCATGCGATTCAATCCCAACGAGATCGTTTCAGTTCTTGAGCAGGAAATCTCGCAGGAACGCGGCAAGATGGAGGCCCAGGAGGTCGGCCGCGTCCTGGAAGTCGGCGACGGCATTGCGCGCATATACGGCCTGGGCAGTGCGATGGCCGGCGAAATGGTGGAGTTCACTCGCACCGGCGCCCGCGGCCAGGTGTTCAACCTCGAAGAGAACTCCGTAAGCATCATCATTCTCGGCGACTATCTCGAAATCGCCGAGGGCGACGAGGTGCGGACCACAGGGTCGCTGCTGCAGACGCCGGTAGGCGAAGCGATGATCGGCCGCGTCGTCAATCCACTGGGCGTTCCGATGGACGGAAAAGGCCCCATCCAGACGCAGGTCTATCGGCCGGTGGAATGGATCGCGCCCGGCGTGGCCGGCCGGCAGCCGGTGGACGTGCCGCTGCAAACGGGCATCAAGTGCATCGACGCCATGACGCCAATCGGCCGCGGCCAGCGCGAACTCATCATCGGCGATCGCAAAACGGGCAAAACCGCCATCGCCGTGGACGCCATCGTCAATCAGAAGGAAGAAAACGTCCTCTGCGTTTACGTGGCGATCGGCCAGAAGGAATCGACGGTGGCCAAGATCGTCGAGAGCCTGCGGGCCCACAGCGCCATGGACTATACCGTCGTGGTGGTCGCATCGGCCGCCGACGCGGCGCCGCTGCTCTACATTTCCGCCTACGCCGGCTGCGCCATCGCCGAGTATTTCATGTACGAACAGGGCCGCGACACACTGGTCGTCTACGACGATCTGAGCAAGCAGGCGGCGGCCTACCGCCAGCTGTCGCTGCTGGTGCGGCGTCCGCCGGGCCGCGAGGCCTATCCCGGCGACATTTTCTACGCCCATTCGCGCTTGCTGGAGCGGTCGGCCAAGCTGGCTGAGCGCTGGGTGATCGTGCCTAAGGACGCCGACGACAAGAAGATCACGGACGAATGGGGCGTCAACAATGAGAAGGGCGAACGGCGGCAGCCCGGCGAAAAGGGCAAACTTTATATCGGCCCACTGGAAAAAGAGCACGCGGTCAAGCACGACCTGGCGAAGTTCCCCGATTGCAAGGTCGCCAAGGTCGCCAACACCGGCGGATCTCTCACGGCCCTGCCGATCATCGAGACGCTAGAAGGCGAAGTGTCGGCGTACATTCCGACCAATGTGATTTCCATCACCGACGGGCAGATTTACCTGCAACCAGCGTTGGGCCGCGCCGGCATTTGGCCGGCGATGGACGTCGGCATCTCCGTTTCGCGCGTCGGCGGCAAGGCCCAGATTCCGGCAATGAAGTCGATCGCCGGCGGTCTGAAGCTCGACCTGGCAAACTTCCGTGAATTGGAGGCGTTCGCGCAGCTGGGGACGGAGCTGGACAAGGCGACGCAGGCCCAGCTCGATCGCGGATACCGCATGGTGGAATTGCTAAAGCAGCCGCAGTTCCAGCCGATGAACGTGATCGACCAGGTGATGGTCATTTACGCCGGCACGAAGGGACATCTCGACAAAGTGCCGATCAAGGAAGTGTTGCCGTGGCAGGACCAGTTCCTGAGATTCATGCGGACGGAGCGGTCGGCGGTGCGGAACGCGCTGCTGAAAAGCCGCAAGCTGACGCCGGAAATTGAGAAGGATCTGGTCGCGGCGATCAACGCCTTCCAGCCGCGCTATACGCCGCCGGCTGGGGCGCCGAGGGCGGCGGGGGACGGCGCCGCCAAGCCGGCGCCGGGCGTCAAGACGGAAGCGCAGACGACCGGTGCCGCGGCGGCGCATCTTTGACAATAACGAGGCGAGCGGGGGGGTAAGCCCCCTGATCTCCCGTGCAATCGCGCAATCAATCATCAGGGGGCTTACGCCCCCCCGCTCGCCGGGAGCGCTCGGAATAACCATGGCCAACACCCGCCAGCTTGTCAGCCGTCGCAAGGCGGTCCGCAACATCCGCAAGATCACACGCACCATGGAGCTGATCGCCACGGCGCGGTTCAAAAAGGCGATGGATCGCGCCACGGAGTCCGAGGCCTTTACGCGCAAGATCGCGGAGCTGGCGGCTGACGTCAGCGCCGCCGCCGTCAACGTCAGCCATCCGCTGCTGCAGAAGCGCGAACAGGTCAAGAAGGTGCTGCTGCTGGTGATCGGCTCCAACCGCGGCCTGTGCGGCGGCTACAACGCCGGCATCCTCCGCGAAGCCAGCGGCCGCCTCCGCCAGCTCGGAGCCGAGGGCACGGCAGTGCAGCTGGAGTTGTCCGGCAAGAGGCCCATCACGTATTTCCGCTACCAGGGCGTGGCCGGCGACAGGACCTTCACGCACTTCGAGGACAAGCCGCGCTACGAGGAAGTGGAGGAGCTGGCGAATCGCTATCTGGCCGACTTCATCGCCGGCAAGGTGGACCGCGTCGAAGTGGCGTATATGAAGTTCCTCAACGCGGCCCGGCAGGTTCCGCTGGTGGACGTGCTCTTACCGTTGTCAAAGGCCGCGCCTGAGACGCGACAGCGGGGGCCTGCGGCGGAAGTGAAGCAGCAACCGGTGGAGTACGAGTTTCTGCCGACGCCGAAGGAGATACTGGAAGAGCTGCTGCCGCTGTCGTTCAAGGTGCGGCTGTTCAAGTGCTTCCTGGACGCGGCCGTCAGTGAGCAGATCGCCCGCCGCGTGACGATGAAGGCGGCGACGGAAAACGCCGACGATATGATCAAGACCCTGAGCCGGCAGTACAACCGCGCCCGCCAGGCGCAGATCACGAAAGAGATCTCCGAAGTCATCGGCGGAGCGGCGGCGCTGGAATAACACTCGCACCGAGAGCTGGATCGACATACTTTTCGACGGGAGCGCATCATGGCAGCCATCACGGCCAATGGAGCCGACCGCAAGCTCGGCCGGATCGTCCAGATCATCGGTTCGACGTTCGACGCCGAGTTCGAGGAAGGGCACCTGCCCGAGATCTACCACGCCCTAAAGGTCGATCAGGACCAGAAGGGCATCGCCATCCGGCTGGTCGGCGAGGTGCAGCAGCACCTCGGCGGCGGCCGCGTTCGCTGCGTCGCCCTGGGCTCGACCGACGGCCTGATTCGCGGAATGCCGGTCGTTAACACGGGCAAGCCGGTTTCGGTGCCCGTCGGCAAATGCACGCTCGGCCGAGTCTTCAACCTGCTCGGGGAACCGATCGACGGCCGCGGCCCAGTGGTCGCCGAGGAGTACCGGCCCATCCACGCCGAGCCGCCGGCCTTCGCCGATCTGTCGCCGAAGACGGAAATCTTCGAGACAGGCATCAAGGTCATCGACCTCCTGACGCCGCTGGTCCGCGGCGGCAAGGCCGGGCTGTTCGGCGGCGCGGGCCTCGGCAAGACCGTAATCCTCACCGAGCTGATCGCCCGTATCGCCAGCCAGCACGGCGGTTACTCCGTCTTCGCCGGCGTCGGCGAACGGACGCGCGAGGGCAACGACCTCTGGCTGGAAATGCAGGAGACGCAGATCGGCAACACAGGCCGCTCGGTCATCACGCAGACGGCTATGGTGTTCGGCCAGATGAACGAGCCGCCCGGCGCCCGCCTCCGCGTGGCCCTGTCGGCCCTGACGATGTGCGAATGGTTCCGCGACGTGACGGGGGCCGACACTCTCTTGTTCGTGGACAACATCTTCCGCTTCTCGCAGGCCGGTTCGGAAGTGTCGGCGCTCTTGGGCCGGATGCCGAGCGCCGTGGGCTATCAGCCGACGCTGGCCACGGAAATGGGCGAATTGCAGGAGCGCATCACTAGCACAACCAAGGGCGCAATCACGTCGGTGCAGGCGGTGTACGTGCCGGCCGACGACCCAACCGACCCGGCGCCGGCCAACGCCTTCCAGCACCTCGACGCCTTCATCTATCTGGAACGGCGCATATCCGAGAAGGGCATTTACCCGGCGGTCGATCCGCTGACGTCGTATTCAAACATCCTGTCGGTGCAGTACGTCGGCGAGGAGCATTTCGCCGTGGCCCGCCGCGTCTTGCAAATCCTCCAGCGCTACCGCGAATTGCAGGACATCATCGCCATCCTCGGCGTGGAGGAACTGAGCGAAGAGGACAAACAGGTGGTGAATCGGGCCCGGCGCATCGAGAAGTTCCTGTCGCAGCCGTTCCTCGTGGCGGAGGCGTTCACCGGCAAGAAGGGCAAGGTGACGCCGCTGAAGGACACCATTCGCAGCTTTAAGGAGATTTGCGAGGGCAAGTGGGACCACTTGCCGGAGCAGGCGTTCATGTACGTCGGCGGCATCGACGAGGCCGCCGAGCAGGCCAAGAAGCTGGCGGAAGGGAAGTGACGCCCATGGTCGAATCGACGACGGAACGGGTCCTGCATTGCGTGGTGGTGACGCCGGAGCGGGCGCTCTTGGACGAGCCGGCCGACTTCGTGGCGTTACCCATGTACGACGGCGAGCTGGGCGTCTTGCCGGGCCGGGCGCCGCTGATCGGCCGTCTCGGCTGCGGCGAGCTGCGCATCAAGCGCGGCGGCGACACGCGGCGCTTTTTCGTGGACGGCGGCTTCGCCCAGGTGCGGACGAACACAGTGACGGTGCTGACCGGCCGGGCCATGAAGGCGGAGGAAATCAACATGTCCGCCGCGGAGGCGGCGCTCAACGCGCCGGCGGCGCCGGGAACGACGGCCGAGGCGCGGCGCATGAATCAGGCGCGCGCGCGGGCGCAGCTGCGGGTGGCGCGCGGCGGCCATTGACTTTCGCTCTACTCTTACACCCGCGCCGCCAGCCGCAGGTCGACGAACACACGCCAGCCCGGTTTGCTCAGGTCCGCCTCAACGCCTGCATTGCGATAATAACCCTCCATGTCCTCAGCGAACCCTTGCAACGCCTCCAGGAAATCCGGCAGCGTCGCGTTCTCCCACTCTTCCGGGCGGTTGCGGTGGTTGGACAGCAGCAGCCGCAAGAACTCGACGAAATCCGCCTTCGTCGCCGCCGCCTCCCGCCGCCCCACCAGCGCGTCGCAGGCGTCGTCGCTCATCGCTCCATCATCCCTCCCCACTCGACGTCGGCGCCGTCGTTCTCCGTCTTGAACTTGAACAGCTGCCGCTTGGGTATGTGGTCGAGCTTCTGGTAGCGGACCTTCACGCCGGCCATCTGGAACGCCTTGAGGCGGCGGTTGTCCAGCGTGTACACCTTGCCGCCCTTCGTCACGATGCGGACGCGCTGAACGTCCTTCGCCAGGACCTTGCCGGACTTCAGCCCGTCGGCCATGTCCTTCACCAGCCCGCCCTTCTGGAAGTCGAGTGAAATGATTTTCTCACTGAACCGGATCAGGAACGGGTCGATCTCGCCCGCTTCGGGTAGGTCGTCGAACTGCGCCTGCGTGAGGCCCTGG
>DATKHW010000274.1:0-14060 GCA_035546275.1 Gemmataceae bacterium | reverse complement strand
CGCGGCGGAGTAAGCGGCCTGGCGTCCCCGGCGTGCCGCTTACTCCGCTGCGCGGCTCGGAATCGCATTGCAACGCCGAGCCGCGCACGCAGCGAGTCTTCGAGCGGAGTAAGCGGTCGATCCGGGGCGCGCCGCTTACTCCGCTGCGCTGCGTGCGCGGCTCCGACTTAGACCGTCGGCTCCTCCAGCGGAAATCCCAGTACGTCCTCGCACCACACGGCCACGGCCAGCAGGTCCGCCTCCCCCCACGCCCGGCCCACGACCTGCAAACCCAGCGGCAGCCCCTCCGGGCTGCGGCCGCACGGAAAACAAACCGTTGGCAAGCCGGTATAGCTCCACGGCGAGTTGAACACCGGGTCGCCGGTCGTGGCGGCGTCCGGCGCCGGTCCGGCGGCGGACGGCGTTAGCAGAGCATCCACGCCGGCGAAACACGCCTCCATTTCCTTCTTCAGCAAGCGCTGGTGTTCCTTGGTGCGGGCGTACTCCGTCGGCGAGCGTCTCAGCCCCTCTTCCAGCAAGCCGCGGATGTTCGGGTCGTAATCTTCCGGATGCCGGCGCAACCGCGGCTCGTGGAACATCGCCGCCTCGACGGCCATGACGATTAGGTGCCGGATTAGCACATCGGTGAATGCAGCGGGCAGCGCGACATCCACGACGGTCGCCCCGGCGGCATGTAATTGAGCGCAAACCCGATCCATCATCTCCCGCACGACCGGTTCGGCCCGGCTCTCGAACAGACCGCGCAATCGGCCCAGACGCGGCGGCCGGATTCCGCTCTCAATGCGCTCCCTGTAATCCGGAACCGCAACATCGGCCGCGGATGGGTCGAGCGGGTCGGGTCCGGCGATGACTTGCAGCACGACGGCGAGGTCGCGGACGCAGCGGGCCATGGGACCGGGATGGTCCATCGACGCGGCCAGCGGCACGACGCCGGCCAGGGCGACGCGGCCGTAGGTCGGCTTGAGTCCGGCGACGCCGCAGAAGGCGGCCGGCCGCGTGATCGAGCCGCCGGTCTGCGAACCGAGGGCGCCGAAGCACATGCCGCACGCCAGCGCCGCCGCCGAGCCGCTGCTGCTGCCGCCGGGCGTCCGGCCCAGGGCCCACGGATTGCGCGTCGGCGGCGGATCGAAGCTGGCGTACTGCGTCGTCACCGTCTTGCCGAGGAACACCGCCCCCGCCTCGCGCAGCTTCCGCACCACCGTCGCGTCCTGCCGGGCGATGCTGTTCTTCCACAGTCGCGAGCCGGCCGCGGTCGGCCAATCGAACACGTCGAAGATGTCTTTAATGCCAATTGGCATTCCGTGCAGCGGTCCGCGCCAATCGCCTTTGCGGATCTCCTGGGTCCGCCGTTCCGCCTCAGCCCGCGCCCCTTCCCGGTCCACGAACACCCAGGCGCGGACGCGCTCCTCCATGCGGTCGATTTGGGCGAGGCAAGCGTCGAGCAGGTCGAGGGGAGTCGTGCGGCCGGCGCGGAGGTCGTCGGCGGCCGCGTGGAGGGTCGAAATCATCGGAAAATCCTTCGGCGGCGGGCATCGCCTTGCCGTTGTATCAGCGCGAGCAGATGCGGCAACCAGCCGATCATTCCGGGCGCCGCCACACGAGGCAGAGCGGCCGCTCCTCGCGGACATATCCGGCCAGCGCCCGGTCGGGATCGACCGACCAGGCGCGGCCGCCGCCGTCCTTTTGCCGGTAAACATAAAGCGGCCGCGCCCCCGTCGGCGGGTCCTTGGCGTCGGGCGGCAAGGCGTAAAATAGCGCTCTCTTTTCCTCCGCTCCGCCGAGATGCAGCCCGTCCTTGCCGGCCAGCACGGCCGCGCCGCCGCGGAAGGGCCGGTCCGGCGCGAAGAAGGCGATGCGACCGTCCTTGCCGTTCGGCGGCGCCGCGGCGAATGATTCAGGGACGTCCCCCGGCGAAATGTCGCAGATCGGCGTCGGAATCGCCAATCGCGGGTCGGATAAATCGAGTTTATAAAGCATCTGGTTATAGTCGTAACGCGGCGTCGCGTCGGGATTGCCGGAAAACGCGTCGCTGTACGTCCCCTCAAAGAAAATCACCTTGCCGCCGTCCTTGTCGAACATCGGGTCCTGCTTGGGGTTGTAAAAGCTGTAGCGGTCGTGCGTGGCAATCTTCACGGCGTAGAGCCACGGCCCCGTGGACGCAGCGGCCTCCGCGTACCAAACCTCGCCGAGGAACGACGAGCCGCCCTGCTGGACGGTTATCATCACCCAGCGCTTGCGGTATTCGTTCCAGTAGACCGATCCGGCATGGGCGTAAATCGGCTTGTCCGTATCGCGATCCCGCAGCTGTAAGAGCGCTTCGGCCGGCTTCATCTTGCCGTCGGCGATGAGCCGAGCTTGCTCCGCCGGACCGACGGCGGGCGTATTTTTCCGCCAGGCGTAATGCAGCCCGCCGTCGGCGTCGCGGTCCAGGACGGGGTCGGCCAGGCGCGAACCGTCTCGCAGACAAGTGTACGTCTCATAGTCTGCGGCGCGGCCGAAATGTTCCGGCGATGCGGCCACGCGCGTCAGCGGATAGGGATTGGCGAAATAGACGTAATCGACGCCGTTCTCGGTATGGCGAAAGGCATGGCCCGCCGGGAAAACCGGCGCCTGCATGTCCCAATCGGCGAGGTGGACGAACTCCTGCTTGTCGTCGTCGAAGACCGCCAGGCCACGGGCGTACACTTTGAACGGCGGTTCCACCTTGATGCAGGAGGCGTACAGCCGTTCCCGGCCGTCGGCGCCGGTCAGCGGCGTGAGCGCGACCAGCCAGGTCGGCCCCTTGCCGGGCATCCGCGCCATTTCCTTCGCCAGGCCCTTGTCGTCGGTGAAATAGGCGAGATCGACGCCGGTTTCCGGATCGAGGCCGCCTTTGGACGGCAGCTCGGAAACGGCGCCGGTCGCGTTGAACAGACCCAGCGGATAGGCCGGCCGATTCGTGTCGCCCCAAAACCAGTAGATTTTGCCGCGATAGACCGCGTTCAGCACGCTGTCGGAGCCGAAAACTTGGCCGTCCAGCACTGGCGCCTTGAGAGGCGTTTTTTCTCCGAGAAGAACGCTATCGGCATAGATGCCGCCGCCGGTGAGCCTATAGAGGCGCTCGGCGATATTGATGCGATGGATCTTCAAGGTCGCCGATCCGCCGGCTTCGACGTGGAGCTTCGCGCCCCGATTGCCGAAGCCGTCCGCGGGGTATTCATAACCGTGGCCGGCCGCGGAGAAGAACACGTCCATTCCCATCAGACCCGGCTCGCGGAAAGCGACGAGGCCGTTGCTGTCGGTCCAGTACTGGAGGCCGTTGACGGTCCGCAGCGCAATCAGCGGCACGCCGCGCCCCGTCTCGTCGTCCACGACCTTGACGGCGAAGTAGTCGGACGCGAGCGCCGAACCGGCCAGCGTCAGAAAGCCAACGGCGACGGACACGGTAGGACGCATGGCGTTCCCCTCCCAATCGGCGGCCCTTTGAGAAGCTATGCGGCTTGCACCGCTTGCCAAGGTGCGGAAATGCATCGGCGCCGCGCCCTTTGGTTCAAGATCGCGCCGCCGGGGCGATTGCACGGCATGTTATCCCAGGGGGCGCCGCCGACGCCGGCCTTTCCCGCATCCAATCGCTCTAACGGGAGTTCGCCATGTATTCCCTTCGATCCGCATATAGCGCCGCTGCCGTTCGATTGGCCGCGCCGCTCGCCCTGCTCCTTCTCGCCGGGCCGGCGTCCGCGGAGGAGTTCTATTACATGGCCATGTTCGGCGCGCAAACATCGCCGAACAACCCCGACTACTCCCACACCTTCGCGACCTTCGTGCGGGCCAGCGGCGAAGGCCCCTGTCCGACGGCCTACACGGTCGAGGACTGCTTCACCATCAGTTGGCTGCCGTCAAGCCTGAAGATTCGCCTACGCGCACTGTGGCCGGAGTGCGGCCACAATTTCGGCCTGCACGAGACGCTCCGCTACGCCCTGAGCGAGGACGAACACGTGTCGATGTGGGGCCCTTACCGGATCGATGAAGAGCTTTTCTACGGCGCCGCGCGCCAGCGCGATGTGCTGGAGAGCGGCCAGGTGCGCTACCAGGCGATCGACAGCGGTTACCCGACCGACCGCGTCAGCAACTGCATCCACGCCGTCAGCAGCTCGATCAGCGGCTGGCGGGTGCGCGTCCTCAGTCCCTGGTTCGGAGATACGGCGAGCTGGGCCATCTTGCAGCGGTTCCGCCCGCACATCATTAACGCGGACGAAACGCACCAGTGGGTCTTCGACTACCTGCAGCTGGCCTGCTACCCGATCACGCGCCGCGACTTTGAGAACCCGCGGCGCGGCCCGGTGCGAAGCGCCTTTTCGACTATGCTCGGCGTCGAACGCTAAGCGGAAGAAAAGGTGTCTGGAACTCTAAAATCACAGTTCCAGACACCTTTTCTTCCGGACGCTCTTAGCGACCATCATTGCCGGGAACGGGGCGAGGGGTCCGACCCTCGCCCCGTTCATTTTTTTTCCGGCGCCGCGTCACACTTCCGCCGCCGCGCCGAATACAAGGGTGAAGGCGCCCGCAGGCGGCGCCGGAAACAAGGGAAATCAAAAAGGGAAGTGAAACCATGAACGCTCTTCGCAACGTCCGCTTCGCCGTCCTGACCCTGGTCCTGTCGGCCGCCGGCGCCCTGGCCACGGTCGTCCCGGCCCACGCCGCCGACGGCGACACCTACGCCGCCATCGTCTTCTCGGCCAACGGCAAATACGGGTATGCCCGCGAACAGGCCTCGAAGGACGACGCGATCGACAACGCCAAGGTCCAGTGCCAGGCGACCGGCGAGCTGACGGCCGTGTGGGTGAAGAACGGCTACGTGGTCCTGGCCATCAGCGACAACGATGTAGTGGACGCCGACGCCGGTCGCACCAAGGAAGAGGCGATACAGAAGGTCACGAAGCGAATTCAGGACGCCGGCGGCGTCAACGTGCACATCGTCGCCATCGTCAATTCGGATGCAAATTGATAAGGGACGCGGACGCAACGAGCCGGAAGCGCAAGCGACGGAGGCAAGACCGTCGCCCACGCTGCCGGCTCGTTCGCTTTGTCAGAACAATCGCCGCTCGCCGGAACTCGACCGCGGCGGCCGGAACTTGGTGCATTCCAGAGGCGGCAAGTCGCCGTCCAAACCGTGTCGGCGTGCGAAGAGACGAAACAGATCGCCGATGCGCTTGGCCATCTCTCCGCTCCCGCGCATCCGTTCGCCGAAGGCCGATTGGTTGAGCTTCCCCCCGCGGACATCCCGGATTCGTCCCTCCACCCTGCCCGCCGCTTCGGGCCGTTCCCGCTTGAGCCATTCCAGGAACACTGGGGCGACCGTCAACGGCAGCCGCAGCAGCATCCGGCCGGCGGCCCCCGCCCCCGCTTCCTTCGCCGCCGCCAGAATGGCCGGAATCTCGGCGTCATTCAATCCGGGGATCACCGGTGCGACCAGAATCATGACCGGCACGCCGGCGTCCGCCAGCGCCCGCACCGCCCCCAGCCGCGCTGCCGGCGAACTGGTGCGCGGCTCCATCGCGCGGGCCAACGCCGCATCCAGCGTCGTGACGCTCAGGACGACGTGGACGAGAGCATCCGCCGCCAGGTCGCGGAGCAAATCGAGGTCGCGCAGTACGAGAGCGTTTTTGGTGATGATCGTGATCGGTTGCCGCGCTTCCACGGCGACTTCCAGGCAGCGGCGCGTCAGCAGGAAGCGGCGCTCCGCCGGTTGGTAGCAATCGGTGACGCCGGACAGGGTGATCGACTCCGGCCGCCAGCGCTCGTGGGCCAGGAAATCGCGGAACAGCCCCGGGGCGTCCTCCTTCACGACGATCTTGGTTTCAAAGTCGAGGCCGGCCGAGAAGCCCAGGTACTCGTGGGTGGGGCGAGCATAGCAATAACTGCACCCATGTTCACATCCGCGATAGGGATTGAGGCTATATCGGAAAGGAATGTCGGGGCTGTGGTTCTCGGTCACGACGCTCTTTGAGCGGTCCGGGATGAATACGGTGGCCGGCCGTCGCAATTCTTCGAGGGCGTCTGCATCGCCTTCCAGCTGCTCCAGGTCCGGCTGATAGAGCGGCAAGCCGAAGCGGTTCGGCGGGTTGATGTGTGAACCGCGGCCCTTGGGGGCGGGGTTGTCCGGCATGGGACGGCTCCTCGGGACGTTCCGCTGAGCATACCGTCGGCGGCCGCGATGCTGCAATCTCCGCAGCGGCCGAAAACCCTCGTTCCCAGGCGCCGCCTGGGAACGAAAGATTCTGACGTTGGTCGGCGGCGCTGGAACTTGCGTGGCTGCGGCGGCCCTTTATAATTCTGAGAATACGTCGGGCGGGTCGGCGTCGCGGCCGGTCCCCGTCGAGGCGTGGAAAGGCGCACCCCGTGATCCATTATCGGCCGTTCATCAATCTCGATCCGCCCGGCCTGGTTGACGTTTGGAATGAGAGCTTTACCACGCGCGGGGCGGCCGCTCTCCGCTCCCCGACCCTTCTGGAATTTTTCGTCTTTTCCAAGCCGTATTTCGACCCCGAAGGGCTGATCGTGGCCGTGGACGGGCCCAAGATGGTCGGCTTGGTTCTGGCCGGCTTCGGTCCGTCGGCCGACGGCGCCCGGATGGATACGTCGGCCGGCGTCGTCAATCTGCTGGCGGTGATCCCGAGCTATCGCCGCAAGGGCGTCGGCGCCGAGCTGGCGTCGCGGGCCGAGGACTATCTCCGCCGTCGCGGCGCCCGCACCCTGTATGCGGGGCCGATGGAGCCGTTCAACCCGTTCACCTTCGGCCTCTACGGGGGCAGCAGTTCGCCCGGCTTTCTGGACAGCGACGCCGCGGCCCGGCCGTTCTTCGAGAAGCGCGGCTACAAGCCGGAGGCGACGGCGCTGGCGCTGCAGCGGCCGCTCGATCGGCCGCCGGTCGTCGCCGACGCCCGCTTCTCCGCCTATCGCCAGCGCTACGACATCCAGGTCGGCCCGCGCTCCGGCACGACGTGGTGGCAAGAATGCGTCTTCGGCCCTCTGGAATTGCACGATTATCGGCTGATCGAGAAGAGCACGGGCAAATGGGCGTCCCGCGTCTCCTTGTGGGAGATGGAAACCTACGCTCCGACGTGGAACGAGCACGCCGTCGGTGTGGTGGAACTGGAAACGATCCCGGAACTGCGACGCAAGGGATTGGCCAAGTTCCTGATGGCGCAGATTCTGCGCCATTTGCACGAGCAATTCTTCACGATGGCGGAGATTCAGACGGTGGAGACGCACACGGCGGCGCTGAACCTGGTCCGGGGAATGGGGTTCACGCAGGTGGATCGCGGCTGCCGCTTGCGGCGCGAGGCGTGAGGAAGCTCGCAGCGCAAGCAAGAGCAGCTCTTGCTTGCGCTGCGAGCTCACTCATCGCTTGTCCCATGTGATCGTCGCCACCGGCGCCCCTTCGTCCAGCACCAGCCGCACGAACGGGATCGCCTCGTGCGGGTCGGGCTGCCGTTCGATGCGGATGCGGCTCGGCGACACGCGCAGCCCCGCCTGATAGTGCAGACTCAGCACGATCTGACGGTCCTCCGGCTGCAGGTCCGTCAGTACGATCCGGTTGGAATCGGCCGACTGCCAGCGAGCGGCGCCGTGCAGGGCGAACGACGGCTTGCGGTGCAGCGTCACCAGCCAACCGCGGTCGCCGTCGCGCAGCTCCACCGCCGGCTCGGTCCCCTCTTCGCTGCTTTGGAAGCGCTCGAACCGCTTGACCGTCTTCTCCGACCAGCAGACCACCCAGCCGATGTTGTAGCGCTTGCAATATTCACTGAGGTCGTCGTCGGTCCAGTCGTCGATCGGTCGGCCGGCCAACGTCTGATCGACCAGGCCGCCGGCCGTGTGTTCGATGTCGGCGTCGGGGTCGAGGCCGCCGACGAAGGCGCGATCGGTCAGCACGGGCAGCAGAGCGGTCCAGCCGGGGCCCCCCTCGCCCCCACCCCTCTCCCCCCAGGGGCGAGGGGAGAAGGCGGGACCTCTCCGGTCTTCCCAGAGAATACGGGCCTCGGATGTCGTCTTATCCTGCAATACCTTCACGACGTTTTCGCGGTCGGCGCCGAGGCCGATTTGCAGGGGTTCGCTGTCGTACCAGCGGCCGATCCAGGCGTCGCGGTGCGACGGTGCGGCGAGCAGGACGGCGGCCATCGCTCCGCCGCCGGCCAGCAAGGCGCTGCCCCAGCCGCCCCAGCATCGCACTGGCCGCAGCAGCATCCCCACGGCGTGGGCCGCCGGGACCACAGCGAACAGCAAGGCCGGGGCGAACAGCCGATCGGCGCCCGCCCGCGCCGCCGGCCCCCATACCACGGCCGTCCCGGTCAGCAGCAGCCAGCCGATCGCGCCCAGGCCGAACAGCCGCGCGCCCGGCCGATAGCCGCCGCGATGCATCAGGACGACGCCCAGCAAGGCGGCGCCAACCAGGAAACAGGCCAGCGTCCGGTCGGCCGGCTCGCCCCACGTCGGCGCCTCCCACAAGGCCCGCAGCGTGTGGGCCGTCAGCGCCGGCGCCTCCAGGTTGAGCGGCGTGTGAATCCACCACGAATCGGCCCAGTCGAGCAGCCAGAACAGGTTGGCCAGCACCGCCCCCGCCAAGCCGACGGCCAGACTGACGTGCCAGAGCAGCCGATGCCGCGGGCCGGACGTGAAGTAATAGAGCAGAAACAGCGGCGCCGACAGCAGCATCAGCAGCGGCTGGGCGAACCAACCGATGAAGGCCGTCAGCCCCACGCCGACCGCGCTGAGCGGCCCCGGCGCTCGGTGGTAGCGCAGCAGCAGCGCCGTTTGCGCCAGCACCGCCAGCGCCGCCAGCAGCAATCCCACGTCGCCGGATTCCAGCAATTCGCGGCACGGCCGGCCCCACCAGACCAGCATCCCCAGGCCGCACGCCAGGCACGCCCGGAACCGGCTCAACCCGGCGCCACGCGCCGCCCCGGCGAGGACGCACGGCGCCAGCAGACACAACCCGGCTATGCCGAGCTTGTAGACCCACGGCAGATAGCGTCCGCCGGCCAGCGCCAGCAGCATCTCGGCCGGCCGGCTGCCGTCGTCGAAGACCGGCGTCTTGGGATAGCCCGCCTGGAAAGCCGGGTCGTAACAGGAGAGCGCGCCCCGGCTCAGGAACGCACGCGCTCCGAGAAGTCCGTGATACAAGTGCAGCGGATGCCGGCCGGAGAGGATCGGCTGGGCGTCGAAGAGGCGGTCGGCCGTATGGCCCGGTCCGAACAGGCCGAGCGTCACCCAGGCCTGGGCGGCGAGGAGGGCGAGGAAGGCGGCCCACCACAGCGGATGATCGCCCGGTCCGCGGCAGGGGACGGAGTTCGGCGGCGGCGCGTGGGGTTTCATGAAGGACGGATGGTACCGGCGAGAGGCGAATGGAACAAGGCGGAGTGGCCGGACGAACCGCGAAGTCCGGCCCGTGCTCAAGCACGGGCCTAGGAGCCGAAGCCCGGTGAACCGGGCTGCAACCACTGCCAGCCCCGTTCACGGGGCTTCGGCGTATAGCCCCGCCGTTCACGGCGGGGCGGCCCGCAGCCAAAATCGGAGACGCACCCGGGGCGGGCGAAGACGCCTGTCCGTCCCCGGCGGCGCCGCGTAAGATGAGGGGTCGATTTCGACGGCCCCGTCTGGGAGATTTCGCCATGGACATGGAAAAGCTGGTATCGTTGTGCAAGCGCCGCGGGTTCATTTTTCAGTCGAGCGAGATCTACGGCGGCATCAACGGCTTCTGGGACTACGGGCCGCTGGGCGTCGAACTCAAGAAGAACATCAAGGACGCTTGGTGGCAGGACATGGTGCGCAATCCGCCGCCGGGGCCGGATGGGCAGGAAATCGCGATGGTAGGGCTGGACTGTGCGATCATCATGAATCCGAAGGTGTGGGAGGCGAGCGGGCACGTCGGCGGGTTCGCGGACCTCATGGTCGATTGCAAGAAATGCAAGAGGCGATTCCGTGCCGATAAGGTATTCTTCGGCGGGTATTACCCGACCCCGCCAAACATCGTCGCCAGTGAGCTGCCTCCGCACCTGGTTGCGGTCGAGGCAGATGACCAGGTGGAAGCGGCCAGGCTTATCGACGAGCGGTACGAAAAGCTCGCAAAGAAGAAGAAACTGCCGGGCGGGCTGCATCGAGCCACGGTGTTCAGCGCCGCAACATGGAAGGCGGAAGGGTTGCCGTGCCCTGTCCCCGATTGCGACGGCAAGCTGACGGAAGCGCGACAATTCAATCTGATGCTTGAAACGTATCCGGGCGCCGTCCGCAGCGAGGAGAACAAGGTGTATCTCCGCCCCGAAACCGCCCAGGGCATCTTCGCCAACTTCAAGAACGTCCTCGACAGCACCCGGCTCAAGCTGCCTTTCGGGATCGCCCAAGTCGGCAAAGCGTTCCGCAATGAGATCAACCCGCGGAACTACACGTTCCGCAGCCGTGAATTCGAGCAAATGGAGATCGAGTTCTTCTGCCGCCCGGACGAGTCCATGAAGTGGTACCAGTACTGGCGCGACCTGCGCCTCCGCTGGTACTCCCAGCTAGGCATCCGCTCCGACAAGCTCCGGCCGCGGGAGCAGGGCAAGGAAGAGCTGGCCCACTACTCCATCGGCACGACGGACATCGAGTACCTTTTCCCCTTCGCCGACGAGCCGCAGGAGTTGGAAGGCGTGGCGCACCGGGGCGCCTACGACCTGACGCAGCACGCCAAGCACAGCGGGAAAGACCTCAGCTACTTCGACGAGGAAGGATGGGCGAAAGCCGACAAGTCGGCGTACAAGGGGGACAAGAAACGCGAGCAGGAGGAAAAGGCCAAGTACCGTTTCCTGCCGCACGTCATCGAGCCGTCGGCCGGGGCGGATCGATTCACGCTGGCCGTGCTGTGCGAGGCTTACCACGAGGATGAAGTGGAAGGCGAGACGCGGACGGTCCTTCGCTTCCACCCGCGGCTGGCGCCGATCAAGGCGGCGATCCTGCCGCTGGTCAACAAGGAAGGAATGCCGGAGATCGCCCATCAGTTGTATCGGGAACTCAAGACCGAGTTCAACGTCTTCTACGACGACGGCGGGGCGGTGGGCCGCCGCTATCGCCGGCAGGACGAAGTCGGCACGCCGTACTGCTTCACCATCGACGGGCAGACGTTGCAGGACCAGACGGTGACGATCCGCGACCGCGACTCGCTGCAGCAGCGGCGGCTGCCGCTGAAGGCGGTCGCGGAGGAATTGCGGAACCTGCTGCGGGCGTGACGGCGGGGAAAACTTCCTTGCGGCGTACCTCGTCATAACAGGTATAATACAGCGCAGGTTTCCGCCGCGAGGCGTTCCCAAGGAGTCCGCCGATGGCGACCGATCTGGGCCGGCAGCGATCCGCCGCGACCGCCGACTACGAAAGCCGCGTGGAGGGCCAGCTTGCCCGCGCCGAGCAGCGCATCCGCAGCCTCGACCTCACGGCCGCGCTGCTCACCTTCTTCGCGGGGACGCTGGCCTACGCCGTCGTTGCGGCCCTTCTCGACCACTGGCTGGGTCTGCCGCCAGTCGTCCGCCAGGCCGGGTTGATCGTTTATCTGCTGGCCGCGGGGGCTTATCTGACCGCGTATGTGTTCATGCCGCTGTCGCGGCGGATCAATCCCTATTTCGCGGCCCGGAAGCTGGAGCAGACGCTGCCCGACGCCAAGAACAGCGTCGTCAACTGGCTCGATCTGCGCGAGCAGGACCTGCCGCCGGCCATCCGCGGCGCCGTCGGCCAGCGCGCCGCCCGGGCCGTGGCCGGCGCCGACCCCGACAAGGCCGTCAGCGGACGCCGAGCCTGGACAGCTGGCGCCGTCGCCGCCGTCTGCACCGCGGCTTTTCTCGTCGCCCTTTTCACCGTCGGATTCGGATCGTTCTTCGGCGGCCTAAGCCGCATTTTCAGCCCGTTCAGCGCAACCCCTGCAGGCGGCGCGGCGAACGGCCTCCAAATCACCATCGTCAAGCCGGTGGACGGCGACGCCGTCGTGCCGGGCGATCAGGCGATGGACATCCTCGTCCGCGTGGAGGGCCGCGCTCCCGACCCCAAGGCCGCCGACGCGCTCATGCTGCTGCTGCATTACGAACAATCCGCCCCGTATCAGCAGCGGCCGCTGGAGCCGGCCGACGCCGGACGCTGGGGCGTCAGTTTGCCGTCCGGCGACATTCACGATGGATTTTGGTACAAGGTGACAGGCGGCGGCGTCGAGACGCCGGAGTACCGCGTCCGCCTGACGCCGCGCGTCGTCGATTTCAAGGCCGCTTACACCTTCCGGCCGTACACCGCGCGGGCGCCGGAGAAACGGACAGACCGGAGGATCGAGGCGTGGCGCGGCACGCAGGTCGATGTGACGGTTCACACCAACCGGACCGTGCAGCGCGGCTGGCTCCAATTCGAGGGCGCCAACGGCGTGACGCAGCTTGGCGGGGAAACGCCGGCCGACGATCCCCAGGGATTCACGGTTCACCTGACGCTGGACGAATCGAGCCAGTATCGGATCGGCTTCACGTCGGCGGACGGAGAGAACTTCATCGAGCCGCAAACCTATCCGCTGATCGCCGTGCCGGACAATCCGCCGGTCGTGACGCTGACCAAGCCGGCGGAGGAGAAGCCAGGCTGGGTCGCCGCCTTGCATGAAGACGACCTGCTGCAGCTGGAAGGCGAGATCAAAGATGACATCGGCGTGGCCGCCGCCCACCTGAACCTCCTGATCGGCAAGGTCGACAAAGACGACGACGCGCCCTTGCAGGAGGCTCAGCTGCTGCCGCCGCAGGAGTACCGGACCCGCGACGCCTTTAAGCTGCCCCACGGCGGCAATCCGACCCGGGTCGAATACAAGGATTTCGTCGATCTGGCGAAGCGGAAACCGCAGGGGGTGCAAGCGGGCCTGGTGCTGGAATACTGGCTGACGGCGGAGGATGCCTGCGACTATCCCGACCCGAAAAAGCCGAACATCGGCGAGAGCAAGCATTACCGCGCCCGGATCATGGCGTCGCTCAACAATCCGCAAGCCCAGAATCAGCAGCGGGCGCAGGCGGAGCAAGAGAAAAAGGACGCCGAGAACCGGCAGGATCAGCAGAACAAGGCCGAGGACCAGCAGCGCCAGGACGCTGACAAGAAGAACGCGCAGGACAATCCCTCCGGCGGCGGGCACGACAATACGCCGCCCAAGCCGAGCGAGAAGCCGCAGGAGAACGGCAAGACCGGCGACTCCAGCAAGAACGGTGCGGATAAGGACGGTAAATCCACCGACCCGCAGAAGGAGCAGAAGAAGGTCGAAAACGCGACCGATCAGGTCCGCAAGGGAGAAGAGGGGTCCGGCAAATCCGATCCGAAGGAGCATCCAGCCGACGCAAAAGACGGCGGGCAAAAGCAGCAGCCGCAGAAGCCGAGCGACGGCAAAGACGGCGGCGGCAAGGAAGGGGCCAAGGATGCTTCGCAGTTGAAGGACAAACCCGGCGAGCAGCAGAAACCGGCCGCGGGGATAGACCAGGGCCGTCCCGACGCGAAGCAACCGCAGACCGGCGAGGCCAAGGCCGGCGATCCCAAGCCGTCGCCGGAGGCCAAGCCCGGCGAAAGCAAGGACGGTCAGACGGAAGCGGCGCCGCAACCCGGCGAGAACAAGGACGGCGGCAAACCCGGCGACTCGAAGCAATCCGGCGATGCGAAGCCGCAGGGCCAGCAGCCGGCGGACCAAACGGCCAAGGCCGAGAATAAAGAGGGCAATCCGCAAAATCCGATGGACGGCGCCGGCCAGCCCGGCGAGGCGAAAGACAAAACGGCCCCGGAGACCAAGGCGGAGGCGCGGCCGGGTCCGGACGGCGGCGAAAAGAACGCTCCGAAATCGGAAGGCAAGAACGCCGGTCAGCCCAACGGCATGAACGATTCCAAACCGGCGTCGGCGAAGGAGGGCGGCGAAAAGGGCGATCAGAAGGCCGCGGCTCAACCCAAGCAAGAAGGCAAGGCGGGCGACGAAAAGCCGTCCGACGGCCAAAACGCCAAGGACCTCGACGACGCCTTCAAGAAGCTGCAAGACGATCTGAAGAGCAAGGATCCGCAGAAGC
>DATKHW010000273.1:0-5937 GCA_035546275.1 Gemmataceae bacterium | reverse complement strand
TGCGGCCGAGCCGTTCCGCGCTGGCTTTGTCCGCCGCGTGCTGCTATCGGACGGCCAGCGGATCACTGGCCGATTCCGCAGCGCTGCCGACGATTCCATTTCCATCCGCACCGCCTGGGCCGATCACGTGGACATCCCGCGTTCCGCCGCCGTCGCGCTGCGGCAGCCGCCGGGGTTGCAGAGTCTGTTCGAGGATGATTTCGCCGACGGATTTACGGGATGGGTGGTGTCCGGGAAACCGACCGCGACGAGCGATCCGCCGGCCGCGGCGTTCACGGCGATTGGGCAAAGCGCGGCCTATTCGCCGGCCCATGCGCCCGCCGCCGGCCGCGTCGGCGTCAATTTCCGGGACCGCGATGCGGCCGGGGCCCGCTGGTCGATGGACCTGCGTTTTCAGGGCGACGGCGATCCGCGCACGGTGCACGTCACGGTCGCCGGGCCGGTCGACGCCTATGAAGTCGAGGCGCCCGGCCTGGACGGCGATGCGCACCGAATCGCTCGTTCGCGGGGATGGCATCGGCTGACCGTGCGCTTTGCCGGCGATTCGCTCTCCGTATTATGTGATGATGCGGTGTTATGGTCCGACCTGCGTCAGGGGCCGGGCGGGACGCTGCGGCAGGTTTCGCTGGTTTGCACGGCGGACGGTAAGGCCGACGGCGTGCGCGGCGGCGTGGATTTCACCGACTTTTCGCTGTGCCGCAACGCCGATGAGCCGCGCCGGCCGCCCGGCGATGCGTCGCAAGAAGAAGTCTGGCTGGCGGACGGCGATCAGCTGTTCGGCGACGCTCTGCACATCGATCGGCGAGCCGTGGAGATTCATGGCGTCTTCGGCAAGCGGTCGCTGCCGTGGGCCGAGGTGCGCGGCTGCTGGTTCCGACAAGCCGCGGCGCCGAAAGCGGGGGACGGCGCCCGCGTCCGTCTCTGGATCGACAACGGCCTCGACCCGGAGCCGGACGTGCTGGACGGCGTTCTCAAGGTCATCGACGACAAGCAGGCGACGCTGCTGCACCCGGCCCTCGGCGAGCTTCACATCCCGCGCGACCGGCTGCGCCGGTTGCGTCCCCTGGAATGAGGTTGCCCCATGCAGGAGACGATTCCCGGCTGTTCGCTGCGAACGGACGACCCCGACCGCATTCGCCGTATCCGCGACGTCCTCGACCGGGCCGGCTATGGCGAAGCGCGCGTGCAGGAGCTGCTCGGCCACGCGGCGCCGACGGGCGCCCGGCCGCTGCTGACGCGCGACCGGCCGCTGCTCCTGCGCCGCAGCGCCGCCGACCCGATCCTCGGCGTCCTGGCTCGGCTCTTTCTGCTGAGAGCGTCGGTGGATCTCGATGCGGCCCGGCGAGCCATCGCGCCCACCGACCTGGAGGATTGGGAAGCCGTCGGCCTCCTCGGTCGCGACGGCGCCGGCGTGTCGGCCCTTGCCGCGGTCTTGCCCGCGGCGTCGCTGCGGATCGCCCTGAGCTACGGCGACCGCGACGCCGCCTTCCGGGGCGGAGACAACGACGTCGTCATGAGTCCGCAAAGCGCCACCACGCGGCTGACGGACCAATACCTCATCCGCCGACCGGTCGAAGCCGCCCTCGACGTCTGCACCGGCTGCGGCGCCCTCGGCCTGTATTGCTCCGGCCATGCTCGCCGCGTCGTCGTCGCCGATTACAGCCCCGCCGCCGTCCGCACCGCCGCCTTCAACGGTCTGCTGAACGATTTACCTGATTTTCAGAGCCGTCAGGGCGATTTCTTCGCCCCCGTCGACGGCGAGACGTTCGACCAGATCGTCTGCAATCCGCCCTTTGTGATTTCGCCGCGCCAGCCGGGCGACGCCGACTACATGGTCTACCGCGACGCCGGCCGGCCCGCCGACGCCGTTAGCGAGCACGTAGTCCGATCGCTGCCGCGCTTCCTGCGGCCTGGCGGCTTCGCCCAGTCGCTCATCAACTGGGTCCACGTCCGCGGCGAGGACACCCCGGAGCGGCTGCGCGCGTGGACGGCCGGAAGCGGCTGCGACGCCTGGATTTACCGCATCAACACGCTCGACGCGGCCGATTACGTCGCCGTATGGATCCACCCGCCCAAGGACTATTCCGACAAGTACATCGCTCCGTTCGAGCATTGGGTTTCCTACTTCGAGCGGGAGCGGATCGAGGCCATCAGCTACGGCCTCATCACGCTGCGCGCCCGGCCGGCCGGACGGAACTGGTTCGTTTGCACGCCGCCGCCGCGAGTAGAGGGGCCGTGCGGCGACGACCTGGCGGCGTTCTTCGAGCGGCGCACCCTGGTGGAATCGTCGGACGACCAGGCGTTGTTAGGGCTGCGGCTGCGCGTCGGCCCGTCGGTGCGCTGGCGACAGGAATGGCGGCGCGAGCGGGACGACCGTGTGGACGGCTCGGTCTTGATCGAGCGACCGCAGGGGCTGGCGCATATCCTGTCGCTGGACGGCAACGCCTGGGAGGTCGTGAACCGCTTGACCGGCGAACGGCCGCTGGGGGCGGTGCTGGCGGAGCTGGCGGAGGGGTGGGGCGAGCCGTTGTCGGCGGTAATCCCGGCCTGTCTGCGGCTGGTGCACGTGCTGCTGCAAAATGGGTTCGTGGATGGAATGTCGGAAGGCGCGGCCAGTCCTTGATGGGCGCCGTTTGGGCGCTGAGGAGGACGATTGTGGCGCGATGGCTGCGATGTAAGAACCGGCATTCGTGGAAGTGGACCGCTCCGCCGAGTGTGTGGCCGCCGGACTTCCGAAGCACCTGCCCGGAGTGCGGCGAGGGGCCGATCAGCGGGCGTTTCTCGTGGACCGGCCTTGTGGGCTTTGTGTTCTATATCAGCTTCCTATCATCGCTGTTTGCGGCCGCCGGACTGGCCATGTTTTTCCTTGCAGCCAAGGGCGCCTTTTTCCTTTGGTCCCGTTTTCTTGGAGCAGCCCTCGTCGTCATGTCCATCGTTTTTCCGGTCCTGATCGGCGTGGTCGCGTGGAACATGCGCCAAAGGACCAAAAAGACGGCCGCCGTCGCCGAACAGATGGGCTTCACTTTCGTGCCCATCTTTACCCTGCCGAGCCTCCAGGCGGTCGCCCCGTTCCAGCTTTTTGCCCAGCGAGAAAGCCCCGGCCGTCCAAACTGGTTCCTCGTCAGCGTCGACGCGTTCCGGCGCGGGTACACAGGGGTTATGAGTGCGATTTCACCCTTCGGCGGGCTCGGGAAACAAAGCCGCGACGGTCCTGACTGGTTCCGGCAGGGGGGTTATCCGTCCTTCGTCATGCAGGGCCGCGTCGGCGGTACCGAGGTGCTCGTATTGGACTATCTGTACACCTTTGAAAGCGGCCAAGGCAGCCGGGCCGATTCCCTAAAAAGCCGGGCCGTTTCCCAAACCGCCGTGATCCTCTTCGACGGGGCGGCCGGCCTGCCCGACTTTCTGCTGCTGCCCAAGAAGGCTTTCGACAAGCAGGTCGGTTTCGGCGCGTCTGACGTCATCGCGCTGGAGGACGCCGGAGAGTTCGCCCAGCGCTGCGTCCTCACCGGCCCCGACGCGGCCGCCGTCCGCAAGATATTCTCCCCGAACCTGATCCAATATCTCGGGCACGACGGCCAGTGGTTCATCGAAGCGGCGAAGGGCCAGTTGCTCCTGTACCGCTCGCCCAAGGTCCCGCCGGATTGGCGCCCCGACCTGGCAACCTCTGCACTGCGAATCCGCGACATGCTGCATGGCGCCGGCCGAATCGATGGAAAAGGCGAAACCGGTCCGACGACTTTTTGACCGCACCTGGCCAAAGGATAAGCAAAGCGAGACACTTGGAGGATACGCTCGTGGCGGAACGACTCTACTGCCGAAAGGGCCATCGCTGGACGCCGACCTTCGCGCCCAACGTGTGGCCCCCGGATTTCCGCAGCTCCTGTCCCACCTGCGGCGACGCGCCGCTCGGCCCGTTCGACATGACGCAAATCACGGCGCGCGTGATGATCGTCGTGAGCGTCGCATTCCTCGCCGGCGGGCTGGGCCTCCTTTTTGTCGGAGATGTGGGCCTCGCCGTGGGGATCGGCCTGCTCATTGCTGCCGGCGTGATCGCGCTGATCGGCCTGATCGTCCGGATCAACCGACAAAACACACAAAAGATGGCCGATCTCGCTGAGCAGATGGGCTTCGCCTTCATGCCCAACCTCACGGTGGGCAGCCTCCGGGCCGTCGCTCCGTTCCAGCTGTACACCCACGGCCACTCGCAGCGGGCCTACCACGCCCTGCAGGGCCGCGTCGGCGACTGCGACCTGCTCATCTTCAAGTACCAGTACACGATCGGGGGCGGCAAGCACCAGCATACCCACACGCACTCCGCCGTCCTCGTCTTTGATGGGGCCGACGGCGTCCCGGACTTTTTGCTCACGCCCCGCAGCTTTTTCGACAAGCTCGTGGGCTTCTTCACGCACAGCGGCGTCGAGCTGGAGGACGCCGGCGAATTTGCGAAGCGCTGCAAACTTACCGGCCCCGACCCGACCGCCCTGCGCAAGACGTTTCACCCTGAGCTGGTCCAGTACCTCGCCCGCGACGGCCGCTGGCACATCCAGGCCCTAAACGACCAGCTTATTGTGTACCGCTCGCCGGCGATCGGCAGGGATCGCATTCCCGGCATGGCGACCGACGCGCTGCAAATCCGTGACATGCTTCGCGGCGCCGACCTGTCGCCTCAATCAACGCCCCCGCGACTGGAGGAAGCCGACGAGCAATGAGGGGGCGGATCGCGGCACGGCCTTTGCTCCCCTCGGAACCACGCTTCCCATTCCCTAGGAGATGCTTCCGTGACAAGACGCACCCAGTTTCTCTTCTCTCTGCTCCCGGCCGCCATGGCCGCCGTCGTGGTGCTGACGCCGCCGGCCCGCGCGGTCGGCCCCGATCCCAAAGACGTGCAGGCGGTGCTGGACAAGGGCTACGCCTTCCTCAAGAAACATCAGGGCGAGGACGGCAGCTTCTCGCCCAAAGTGGCCGGCCCTGGCGTCACCGCCCTCGTCGTCGCCGCCTTGATCCGCAACGGCTACAGCGACGACGATCCCGTCGTCGCCAAGGGTCTGGCTTACCTGGAGAAAAACATCCAGCCCAACGGCGGCGTCTATAGCGGCATGCTCGCCAACTACACGACCAGCGTGGCCCTCATGGCGTTCCAGGAGGCCAACAAGAACGGCAAGTACGACGCGGTCCTCAAGAACGGGACGAAGTTCCTCAAGGGCCTGCAAGACGACGCGGCCGATCCGAAAGATGCGCATTTCGGCGGCGTCGGCTACGACGGCAGGGAACGGCCCGACCTGTCCAACACGCAGTATTTCGTCGATTCGCTGATCCAGGCCGGCGTGCCGAAGGACGACCCGGCCATCCAGCGGGCCCTGCAATTCGTCAGCCGCTGCCAGAATTTGCCCGGCGAGTCGCAGGATCAGCCGTTCGCCGCCAAGGCGACGGAGGACGACAAGGGCGGTTTCGTCTACCGTCCCGACCCCGACGACAAGCAGCACCAGACGGCGGCCGGCGGCCTGCGTTCGCTGGGCGCGATGACCTATGGCGGTCTCAAAACATTCCTTTACGCCGGCGTCAAGAAGGACGATTCGCGCGTGCAGGGGGCGATCAAGTGGATTCGCGCCCACTACACGCTGGACGAAAACCCTGGATTGAAGCAGGCCGGTTTGTTCTACTATTTCCACACGTTCGGCAAGGCGATGGCCGCGCTGGGAGACGACACGTTTGAGGACGCCAAGGGCGTGAAGCACGATTGGCGGCAGGAATTGTTCCAGGCGCTGAAGTCGCGCCAGGGCGAAGACGGCGGTTGGATCAACCAAGGCGATCGGATGTTCGGCGAAGGCGACGACAACCTGGCGACGGGCTTCGCGCTCTTGGCGTTGAGCTATACGAAGAAGTAGGAACCCTGCGGCGGCGGGGAGCGACAAACAATCGTTGCCCGGCGAGCGG
>DATKHW010000272.1:0-21449 GCA_035546275.1 Gemmataceae bacterium | reverse complement strand
TTCTCCCCTCTCCCCTGTACTCAGGGGAGAGGGGAGAAAAAAAGGAAGGCCCGCGGCCGTCAGGACCGCGGGCCTCGGGAAGGAAGCCCTCTGGCGAGGGGCCTCTCCTTGTCAGGACGCAGGGAGGGACTCGCCCTCACCAGTCCTGACGCCGACGCTCGGCCGGCTATTCAACGCCCAACGGAAAAGCGAACGGATCTCCCCATGCTGGAGCGGCAGAAGATCGGCGAGATCCTGGTTCATCTCAAGGTAATGAGCCGCTTCGACGTGGAGCGCGTCCTGGAAGCGATGCAGCGGCGGCGGCGACGGCAGAAGTTCGGCCAGACCGCCCGCGACATGAACCTGATCGACGAGGAGCACATCCTGGCCGCCCTGGCCGTGCAAATGAATCTCTTCCCCGGCGTCGAGCGTCTCAGTCTCGGTCAGATCCTGCAATTCCTGCAAACCGCCGAGTCGGGAACCTAAAGCCCGACCCGGCGGCGCAAATCGTCAATAATCCCAATCGAAATCCGGTCCAGTCTCCACCGCCGGCGCCGGGTCGGCTCCGCCGTCAGGCGCCGCCCAGACGGACACGCCGCTGGGGCCGCAGAAGACGTGCCAGATGGACCCGCCGTGGCGCAGCTGGCCGAACATCTGCACGCTGCCGTCCAGGCCGACGCCGAACTCGAACATGCCGCACGAGCCTGGGGCCGGCGGCTCGACCCAACTCGCCGGGCTGACAAGCGGGTCGGTGAGGAGGGCGCCCCAATCCACGGCCGGCGGCGCCATCAGCTGCTTGCATACCTCGGCCCAGTCCACCGATTCGAGCTTGCCGTCGGCCGGCGCCGACCGCAGCGATTCACGGTACAGCTGATCCAGCGCGGCCGGCGTATCGGGATCGACCGGCGGCAGACAGGGCGTGACATCCACCGGCTCGTCGTCGTCGCCGGCCAGGTGCATCTTGTAAATGAGCGGATCGGCGGCGGCCTGTTCCGGATCGAGGGCGTAGGCCTTGGCGGCGAGATCGGCGGCCTCCCGCTGCCGACCGGCGTCCATCGCCGCGTGGCATTGGTGCAACAGGTTTTTGCAACCCTCGCGCTTCATCGACGCCAGCAGATCAGCGATTCGCTCCTGCACGTCAGGCGTTTGGCTGACGATCAGGCGGCCCGAAATCGGTTCAAAGACGATGACCCCCGGCCCGCCCTTTTCGCACCATTCGGTCGGAGCTATGGCGGCGGTGATGAGCTGGATGAGCACCGTTTCCGGCGATTTCTTATCATCTGAAGCGGATGTTCCCGGACAATGAAGATCGCCGTCCACTAGGTCGCCGATGGGGTGACAGACGTTCTGCACCTTGCCGCGGGCGGCCCGCTCGGTCGTGATTTGCACCACGTCGTCCTTGACGACATAGGCCAGATGCGCCTGCTTCAGGATCAGATTCAAGGCAGAGCGCAGGGTAACGCCGTCGAGCTGAATCGTGATGGGATGATCGAGGCTGATTTCCTGGGCGTCCAGAGCGGCCTTGTCCACGCAGATGTTGACGTCCTGCCATTGGCGAATGTCGTCGATCACTTCGCTCAATGGGGCGTCGTGGAAGTTTAGCGACACGGGGCCCGCCAGTTTCTGCTCGATCTCCGTTTCCTTATCCTTGCCCTTTCGCTCTTGCAGCAGTCGCAAGTTCTCCTGCACATCGGGCGCGCTGTTGTAATCGGCCGCCGGCGCTGTCTGCGGCGGTGCGCATCGCTGCTGACGCAGGTACGGGCAAGTGCATTCGGGGCAATCGTCACTCGGCGATTCATGCGGCATGACGTGGAGTTGCTCCGGCACCTGTATATTAATGGGGATGCCCAAGTCGCTCGTCAGTTGGCCTGAAGAATAAAAGCCGCTTATGAATTGGCTGGGGTTGAAGCCACATGGACCAACGGTCGACTTGGATTCATCACGAACGGCCTGCACGTCCGGCCGGTCGGTCTGCCACAATTGGTTCCAATCATCGGCTAGTTGGAACAGGTATTCCGATTGCATGAGCTGTTCGTAGATGCCCCGATTGGGCTCGTCCTCATCATCCACATTCACGACGTTTTCGGGCGGCGTAAGCGTCATCAACGGGTGAATGCCGAACAGCAAACAGGACGCAATTAGGCGGCGGGCCGCCGGTCGGATCTGGAAAAAGAACGACGGCTCCACGACAGGCGCGGCCAACTCGGCAGGCACCGGGTAAAAGTCTGGCGGGGTCGCTTTGGCCGCTTGGACGGGCGCGAGTGGTTCCTTGGGCGCCAGGGTACCTTTGTTGGTGAGAGGCAGGTCAGGCGGCTTGGCGGCGGTGCGGCCGCACCATGCCAGGGCGGTCAGCAGCAGGCCGATGGTCAGCAATCGACGGGGCATCAACGGTTCCCTCCGTTCCGGGAAAGAAAGCGCCGGCGCGTTCCGGCTGTCGCCGGGGCGCGCCGGCGCGAGTTCGCGTCGGATCAAGAATGCGGCGTCCATTCGCCGACAGACGGGTACAGGCTTTGGACGGCCCGGCGGCGACGACCGGGAGGCGATCTGATACTCAGAAGGCCCTGAGAAAACAAGGCGACAACACCGAGCGAATGTTCCCGCTCTTGACCGGGTAAGCCCGGCATGGTACAGCCCCGCTCATCAATCCCCAGTGGAGAGGCCGGCGCTTGCCGCGTCGGCGGCGCTAGCCTGGAACACGGACGAGGCCTGCTCCGGCAGGTTGCGGGTCATGACGCGGTTATCCACTATCGGGGCGCTGCTGATCGTCGGGGCCTTGTCGGCCGGCTGCGTGGACCAGCGCTATCTGATCACGTCCGACCCGCCAGGTGCAATGGTCTATCGCAACGGCATGCCGATCGGCCCGACGCCGGTGGACGATCAGTTCGTCTATTATGGCAAGTATCATTTCACGCTGGTCAAGGACGGGTTCGAAACGCTGCAAGTGGATCAGGACGTCCCCGCTCCGTGGTATGAGTATCCCCCGCTGGACTTTGTCAACGAGGTGCTGAATCCGTTCCACTTGCACGATTTGCATGCATTCAACTATCAGATGCGCCCGATCGAGGCGCCGAACAAGGACGAGGTGTTTCGTCGAGGAGAGCAGCTGCGGGAGCGCGGCCAGACCCTTGTCCCGCAACAGGAACAGCTGCCGCCAGCTCCGCCGCTGGAATCGCCGCGGCCGGCGGCGCCGGGCAATCCTTGACGGTTGTTTACCCCCGAAACAGTTCGTGAATCGGCGCCGCCTCGGTAATTGGCATTTGCCGATCCTCAGGCCCCGGCAGCTTGGCATTGAGGTCCACGCCGAGTCCGTAATACACCGTCGCCGCCACCTCCGCCGGCGTAACCGGCCGGTCCTTCGGCTCAGCGCCCATCTTGTCCGAGGCGCCGACGACCTGGCCGCCGCGGACGCCGGCGCCGGCGAACAGCACCGACCAAACCCCCGGCCAGTGGTCGCGGCCGCCCCGCGGGTTAAGGTGCGGCGTCCGGCCGAATTCGCCCATCACCAGAACCAGCGTCGTATCCAGCATTCCCCGCTGCGTCAGGTCCTCCAGCAACGCCGTGTACGCCCGGTCGAACATCGGACACAACGTCTCCTTGTAGTCGTCGAGACGCACCGCCAGCGAGCCGCCGTCGGCGTGGCAGTCCCATGTGACTTCGTTGAAGACCGTGTCGAACATGTTGACCGTGACGAAGTGGACGCCGTTTTCGATGAGTCGGCGGGCCAGCAAGCACGATTGACCGAATGTGTTGCGGCCGTAGCGGGAACGAAGTCCCTCGGTTTCGGCGGCGACGTCAAACGCCGCCTTCGCCTTCTCTGCGAAGAGAAGGCTCCGGGCGTCATCGGCCCCGGTCGCGTCGAAGGTCCGATGGGCCGCGTCCACAGCGTCGAGCATTTCCCTGTGGGTCTTCAGGCGGGCCGGGTCGCCGCGAAGGACCATCGGTGCGTAGCCGGAGCCGAGATAGCCGGCAGTCTGCCCGTGGCTGACGCTGACGCCGGTGTTGCCGATCGGCGCCGGTAGCACGACGAACGGCGGCATCGCTTCCATCCTCCGACCGCGCAAATACGAAATTGTCGATCCATAATGCGGATACTCCTGTCCGCCGCGAAAGAGGAAACCGGTCTGCATCATCTGGTGGCCGGTCTCATGAATCGGCGCCGCCTTGTGGTGGACCGAGCGCAGAATCGCATAACGGTCGGCCATTTTGGCCATGAGCGGGAAATGCTCGCCGATTTCGACGCCGGGCACATTGGTTTTGATTGGCCGGAACGGCCCGCGGACATTGGACGGGGCGTCGGGCTTGAGGTCCCACGTGTCGAGCTGGCTGGGGGCGCCGACCAGGAAAAGAAGGATACAATTCATCTCCTTCGACCCATCGGCCGCGCCGAGCAGGCCGAGATGGGCCAACGACAGACCGACGGCGCCGGCGCTGAGCGAGCCGACTTTGAGGAAGTCGCGCCGCGTGAGGCCGTCGCAGAACTGAACGCCCTTCTTGCTCTCGAAGTCTAACATGATCGCTCCCCCAGGTTGCGCCCCGGCGCCGGCCGCGCCGTCCCACAACATCCTAACCAGGTTAGGGCGGGATGCAATGAGAAATGCGCTCCGCCGAACTGCTATCTACTTCGAGCCAATGACGACAGCAAGACACACACAGCAGCCCACGGCCGCCACTAATGGCGACAAGAGCAGCAGCATCCACACCAAGCCTTCCCATTGCTTCCACATCGGCGCCTCGCGCAAGCCTGTGCGACTAAGACGGTCTTATTTGCCCCCCACGACGCGAACCCGCGCCGGCGACCCCGCCCGATCCTCCAATTCGCACCGCAAAGGCTCCTTCCGCTGTCCAAGATCCACCGCGAACGTCAGCGTGTGGACGCCGGCCGGCACGTCTAGTTCCGTCGCCTCCTTCAAATCCACCGCCTTGCGATCCAGCCACAGCCGCAACCCCTGCGGATTCAGCCGCAGCACCACGGGGCCGGGCGTGGACGCCTCCATCTGGCATCGCACCACCGCCGCGCCGCCGCTTCCGTCCATCCGCCGCGGCAACTCGTCCAGCGGCAACACTCCGGTCACGGTGCTGTACGCCGGCTCCCAGCGCGACTCCGGCGAGTCGCCGACCGCGTCATTGACGCTGCCGACCGCAAGAACCTGCCACCTGCGCACCAGTCGCGCCTTGCTCACCGAATACGGACCCACCTTGCCCAGCTCCGACAGGAACCGTATCAGGTCCAAAAACTCGCTTCGCGTCAGGACGTCCGTCAGGCCGTCCGGCATCAGCGATCCACCCATTTTTCGCTCGTCGATGTCTTTAATGGAGATGTTGATTTCCTTGTCGTCCGCCGTGCGCAGCACGAGCTTGTCGGGTGACTCCTGCACCTTGATGCCGGTGTACGACAGCCCTTGCTGCGTCGTCGCCAGCACAGCGTGGTAATTCTCCTTGACCTGCTTGTTCGGCGTGATGACCGAGTCGATCAGGTAGTCGATCTGCGCACTGGCGCCGACGCTCGACAGGTCGGGGCCGACCTGGCCGCCGCAGCCGGCGATCGCGTGGCATTTCAGACAGAGCTGATCCCTGCGGCGGAAAACCAATTCGCCTCGGGCCGGATCGCCGAACTTCTGCACGTCGGCGACGAGCTGCTTCATCTCCGCCTCGCTCACCGTCCGGGCGCCGAATTTCAGCCCGCCCGCCTTCGTCAAGGCGTCGACCAACTCCGGCGCCTCTCGACCGGAGATGCGCACGGCCCGCACGCCGACCTTGGCCACGTCGGAGTTCAAGGGCCGGTCGCCCAGCGCCGCGGCCAGCAGTTTCGCCCCATTTTTTCGCTCCAAAAAGGCGTTAAACAGGTCGGCCGCCTCGTCGCCGTCTGGCAGCGACCGCAGAACGCCGGGCGCGTCCTTCGCCGCCTGGTCAAGGTCCACGGACGCCAGGGCGATCAGAGCGATCCGTCGGCTCGGGGCCTTGTCGCTGCGCGACAGGTCGTCAAGCAGGGTTTTGCTCTGCTCGGTGTTCAGAGCAGCCAGGCCGCCGACGGCCGCCTGCTGCAAGGCCGCGCTGGTTTTTGGATCGCTGGCGTACTCGCCAAGAAGCCCCGTTGCGTCCACCAACCCCCAATCGCCGGCCAACCGCGCCGCCGCTGCGCGGGCGGCGTCATTGTCGCTCTTCAGGAGCGCCACAATGCGGCCCCGGTCGCCGGCCGGCCGGGCGCGCCGTTCCTCCGCCGCCCGCGCCAGAGCCGTTAGCAGGTTCGCCCGCCGCGCCGCCGGCGCCTTGTCGTCCAGCGCCCTGTCCAAGACGAGGGCCAATTCTTTCGGGCCGCCAAGCGCAGCAATCAGCGTCAGCACGCTTTCTTCCTGATCCGGCGACGCCTTGCCGTCCTTGACCAGCTTTACCAACGGACCCAGAGCGTCCTTCGTCCCCGTCGCTTCCAGCGCGAACAGCAGCCGCCGCGGATTGCCGCCGTAGTTGAACGCGCCCTTTTGCAAGGCCGGCGACCATTCCGGCTCCAAATCGCGCACCGTCAGCCACAGCGCGTAATCCAGCCACTTGTCCATCGGCCGGTCCAGCGCCTCCAGCGCCAGCTCGGCGGAGTGGACGCTGGAAATCACCGCCAGCGCCCGCACGGCCTCTAGCCGCACCTGCGCCTCGTCGTCGCGGACGCGCGGCGCCAGCAGCTCCAGCGGGTTGCTTAGCCGTCCGGCCCACGCCGACGCCACGCGCACCGCCGCCGCTCGTACACGATAATCCTTGGCGTCGAGCATTTCCGCCAGCAGCTTGGGTTCAACGATATCAAACGCCTGGTATGTCCACAACGCTTCCAGCAGCGCCGGCTCATTGTCCGCGACGGCCGGATCGAGCTTCGCCGTCCATGCCGTCAGCGCCGGGGCCACAGCCTCGGCCCCGCGCTCCTGCATAACGCGCCGGGCCGAGCGCCGCGTCCAGTCCTCCGGCGCCTTGAGCGCGTCGAGGAGGTCTTCCGTCTTGGCGCCGACCAGCTTCGGCCGGTCCACGGTCTTGCGGCCCTTGGCGGTGACGCGCCAGATGCGGCCGTGTGTCACATCGCGGCGCGGGTCGCGGAAATCGACTTCGCCGTGCTGGATGATCGGGTTGTACCAGTCGGCGATATAGAGCGCCCCATCCGGACCCATTTTTACGTCGATCGGGCGGAACGCCGGATGGTTCGTTTTAATGAGTTCCGGCATCTCTTTCGACGTATATCCCGACCCTTCCGGCGTCAGGACGTAGCGGCAGACGCGGTGGGCGCGGAAATCATTGGTGATGAGGTTGCCCTGCCAGTCATCGGGAAACGCTCGACCGCTGATGATTTCCAGGCCGCAGTCTTTCGGGCTGCCGGGGTTGAGCCCCTGAAGGATGCGCGTCGTCCCAACGGCTGTCGTAAACGCGGCGCCGGGGAAGGTGTAGTTGATCCCCTCGCCGCCGGCGCCGTCCGTTTCGAATGTGGCGCCCCAGCGGTCCCAGGCGACGCCCCAGGGATTTACCAGGCCGCGGCAGAAGACGCTCAGATCGCGCGAGGCCGGCCGGAACTGCCACGTGCCGCTGCCATTCAGCACGCGGACCCCATGCGGCGTTTCCATGTGCGTGTGAATGTATACGGATTGGTTGAAATACATCAGACCGTCCGGACCCCAGCGCAGGGCGTGGACCATGTGGTGCGTATCCTCCGTGCCGAAGCCGGAGAGCAGGACCTCGCGTTTGTCCGCCTTGCCGTCGCCGTCCGTGTCCTTGAGAAACAAGAGATCGGTGCTGTCCATGACATAAGCCCCGCCGTCGCCGGGGAGAACGCCGGTCGGGATGAGGAGGCCTTCGGCGAACACGGTGGTTCTGTCGGCGACGCCGGTCCCCTTCGTGTCTTCCAGCACGATGATTTTGTCGTTCTGTATGGCACCGGGCTTGATCTGCGGATAGGCCTCGCTGGTAGCTACCCAGAGCCGGCCTGCCGGATCGAAATTCATCGCGATCGGCTTGGCCAGCAGCGGGTCGGCGGCAAAGAGGTTGACCTCGAAGCCGTCGGCGACCTGGAACGACTTGCGTTCGATCTCCGGGTCGGGATCCACGTTGGCCGGGGCGTCCTTTTGCGCGAACGCTGCAGGAGCGGCAGCGATGAGCAGGCCGAGGGCGAGGGTGCGGGTTCGTGCGTTCATTACTTCGCCTCCGACTTCAGCTCATAGGTGTGGGTTGCGGGAACCCGGAGTTTGGCGATCTCTTCTTCTTTTTTCACCACCAAGGGATCGAATTCCGGAATCTCCACCGCGTTCTTACCCTGCTCGTATTTGCGGAAGCCGAATAGGTACGTCTCGTTAGCCGGCCGCCAGCGGTAGAAATAGAGCCGATTCTTGCCTACGATCGCCTGCCGCAGCTGTTCGGCCTGGTCGAACTCCGGGCCGTGGTCGATCGTCACGCCTTTGGCGAAGTCCTGTGCTGTCCCCTCGGCGACCGGCTTGCCGTCGATGTTCAGCGTGTACTTGCCGTCATCCAGGCCGGTGATGCGCAGTACTCTGCGTGGCGCTGGGCAAGGCCGACTTGGTCCGTCGGTCGGCGCTGGCGCCGGCGGCAGCAGGGCGTCGGTCGTAGTGAAGCAGAGCCGGCCGACCTGCACGCCCTGGGCCGTCGTCGTTTCCTTGCTCATATGGGCGTCGATCCGCCAAACCGCTTGCGGCAAGCCGAGCGCCCGCTCCAAGGCGAAGGCGCTGCGCCAGTATCCGGCGGTGGTCAGGTGCATCTCGTCGTCGGTGAGCGGCGCCGCCGTGGCGCTGTCGCCGAGGAAATCGTTCAGGTCGGCGAAGATCAGGCCGCGCTTCGCAGCCGTGTCGCGCAAGGCGGCGGTGTAAAGGCGCAGGTCGTTGTTGTGCGGCGTGGGGTCAGGCAGCGAGCGGCCGAGGTCCTCCATCCGCAGAGGCGCCAGCAGCAGGATGCGTGCCTTCGCCGGCGCCAGCGCGTCCAGCAGCACATTCAGCCCGTCCACGAATTTCGGCAATCCCGCAGCGCCGTCGAACGCCTCGTTGCCGCCGTAGGCGATGACGATCACCGTCGGATTCAGCGACAAAACGTGGTCCTTGAGGAGCTTGAATCCGTCGGCCCGCGTTCCAAAGCCGGCGCGGGCGTCGCCCCAGACGTTGTCGCCGCTCCAGCCGAGGTTGCGGAAGGTGATGTTGCGGTCCGGCCACCGGCTGGTGAGGGCGGTTTCCCAGTAGCCGTAGCGCTGTTCGCGCTCGATAAGCGTGGCGCCAAGCAAGACGACGCGGTCGCCGTCCTTCAGCTCGAACGGCTCAGCGACGGCCGGCGCCGCAAGGAAAAGCAGCCCCCAAAGGGGAGCGCTGGGTCGCAGCAATCTCACGGAGGTCTCCTGGAGAGGCGGGGCGGGATCGAGCAGGTTCGGCGAGCAAGGGGATTGTACCGCATCCATCTTCTGCTGCAACGGGGCGCGCCGACTGCAATCCGTTCACCCCGGTCACCCGTCTGATCTGCGGGGGTTAATGCACAGGGGGTGAATCATGCGACCGATGATGTTGGTTCTGGGCGTCGCGGCGATGCTGCTTTCCGTGCCGCCACGCGTCGCGCGCGGCGGCGACGAGGTGGACGAAATTGAGGCGAAGCTCCAGGCCATCGCGAAACAGCAGCAAGGACTTGAGCAAGAGGCCCAAGCCCTGCGAAAGCAGCTTGAGGAAGTCAAAAAGCAGTCGCAAGGCTCGATCCGAATAGAGATCAAGGGCAAGCTGACGGCCCTGGATAAGGTCCCCTGGTACGTGGTCCGCGTGAACGATTCGGTGTTCCCGAATGTGAGCGTGGTTGTGCGGCTTGTGCGCGGGGAGGACAAGAATCGCCAGCTGGACGAGCACTTGAAGTCGCTGGCGGGCAAGATGGTGGTCGTCGAGGGTTTCTTGGATTGCCGCAGCGTCGGCCAGGCGGCCGATACGCTGGATCTGTATCTCCGGGACGTGAATCAGGTGAAGCCATTGGACGAGAAATAAATCGCTGCCTGCAGGCTCATACAGCGGCAGGATCATGGCCTGCGAAAAGTCGCCGTCAACTGCTCGCGGCGATACGCGAACGCGCGCTCCAGTTCCCGCACGGTTGCCTCCGCCGTCGCCAGGCGGCCCAGGACGCCGCCCGGCGGCTCGTATTCAATGAGGTCGCTGATGCGCACGCCGTCGGGCGACTCGTCGAACCGCTGTGTATGTCGCCATGACCGGAACGGCCCCTGCCGCTGTTCCTCTACGATCAGCGACCCCTCTTCAAGCGCCGTGATCTCGGTCGTCATCCGCTGCGTTACGCCCAAGCGCCGGCCGCGAACCGTCAGCCGCGAACCCAACTGCACTTCCGCCGGGGCCTCCTCCAAGGACAGGTGCAATTCCGGCGGCGCCAGCCGAATGCGTTCCAGCGGCCGGCGAAACAGGGCGAACGCCCGAACCGGCGACGCGGCATAACATTCGGATATCTCGAATATCCGCATTACGCATCGGCTCACGTCAGCCGCTCGCTGGTATAATCGCGGGCATGCCTGTCGCACCATTCCATAACGCCTTCATCCTCACCGGGCCGACAGGCGCCGGCAAGAGCGCCCTGGCCTTGACATTGGCCGAACGACTCGACGCCGAGATCGTGTGCATGGATTCCATGACGCTTTACCGCGGTATGGACATTGGCACTGCCAAGCCGAGTTCCGACGACCGCCGCCGTGTGCCGCATCATTTGCTCGACATATTGGACCCGTGGGAGTCGGCCAGCGCGGCGTGGTGGCTGCGCCGGGCCGCGGATTGCTGCCGCAACATCGAAAATCGCGGCCGGCGCGTGCTCTTCGTCGGCGGCACGCCGCTCTATCTTAAGGCGCTGCTGCACGGCCTATTCGATGGCCCGCCGGCCGACCAGGAATTGCGCCGCCGCCTAGCCGAAGACGCCGAACGTCTCGGTCCCAGTGCTCTGCATGCGCGGCTGGCTGAAGTGGACCCGGCCGGCGCTGCCCGTCTTCATCCCAACGACGTCCGCCGCGTCGTCCGTGCGCTGGAGGTCTGGCAGCTTACCGGCCGGCCGATCAGCGCCTGGCAGACCCAATGGCAGGGACAAAAGGAATCTTCATTGAGCCGGCCGGTCCTCTACCTCGATCCGCCGCGACGGCAGTTGTACGATCGCATCGACGCCCGCGTTCAGCGCATGATCGCCGACGGCCTCGTGGGCGAGGTCCGCTCTCTCCGCCAGGCGCCCCGGCCGCTAAGCCGCGAGGCGGCCCAGGCGCTCGGCTATAAGGAACTATTCGACCACTTCGACGGCCGCGTCGGATTGGCGGAGACGATTGTCCGCATCCAGACGCGCACCCGCCGGTTCGCCAAGCGGCAGCTCACATGGTTCCACCATTTGCCGGACTGCATTCCCGTCAAGGATTATTTGACATTCGCCGCGTGGGGACTGACAATATCTTAAATGGGACGGCGGGGACGCCGCCGTGGCTTCATCATGCCTTGCTTCGCGCTTTCCCCAGGCGTCAGCCTGTGCTATAAGTCCTACAGGGCCATTTTCGGTCAGCGCGGCCGAGTTCCGCCGGCCGAATGGCTGGGGGGACGGGTGGAAACGAGGGCGCATTCATGCCGTCGGTCACTTTTCAGGTTATTGATGGGATCGACAAGGGCCGCACCTTCCGCGAGCTGCCCACCCCCGTTACCATCGGCCGCGAGGAAGGGAACATCCTGCGGCTCAACGACGAGCGCGTCAGCCGGTTCCACGCCAAGGTCCAGGCGGACAGCGGCGAAATTATTCTCACCGACCTCGAAAGCACCAACGGCACGCGCGTCAACGGCAATGTGATTCAGATTCGCCGGCTGCGCCCTGGCGACCGCATCGGCGTCGGCCGATCGCTCCTGCTTTTCGGCACGGAAGGCGAGATCGCCGCTCGCCACGCCGCCCTCATCGCGTCCTCGGCCGGAATGCCCACCCATCACGCCGACGGACTGGACGACCTGCCGCTGACCGTGCACGGCAAGACGCTGAACACGGCCTTTGGTGGAGAGGACGATTTCGACCTCAGCCCCAACGACAAGATCACCTTTCTCAACGGCGGCCTATTCGCCAACGCTCGGCCATTGCCGCCTCTGCCGCTGAAAATGTCGCCGTCGCAGGCCGCTCGCCTGGCTGAACTGCTGGAGTTCCTGCACCAGCGTCTCACTGCGGCCACGGAGAACATCCAAGCGAACGAAGAAGGATCGCAAATCATGCTTGCCTACGCCGACTGGCAGCGCGTGCTAGCCGTGCAGATGGTGCTGGCGCGTTACGTGCGTGCCGTCGTGGAGCCAGATGCGCTGGAAGAATGACCGTGGTCCGCAGCCGATAAAGTGAAGTCGGCCTGGAAAGTACCGCCAATCGGCGGTACTCTTCATTTGTCCACTGCTTACTGACAACGGACCACGGACAACTGACTACAGTATGCGTCCCTTCGTTCACCTCCACTGCCACAGCCACTATAGCCTCCTTGACGGCGCCAACCGCATTCCCGAGTTGGCCAAGCATGTCAAGGGCCAGGGGATGAACGCCCTGGCCCTGACCGACCACGGCAATCTGTACGGCGCCGTCGAATTCTACCACGAATGCAAGGCCGTCGGCCTCAACCCCATCATCGGTTATGAGGCCTACGTGGCGCCCGGGAAGCGCACGGAACGCGGCGCTGCGCGGCGCGGCGAAGCCGGCTACCATCTGACGCTGCTGGCCCGCGACCGCGCCGGCTTCCGCAACCTCGTCAAGATGGCCTCCGCCGCTTTCCTGGAGGGCTATCACTACGTCCCCCGCATCGACAAGGATCTGCTGGAAACGCACAAAGAAGGCCTGATTTGTCTCAGCGGCTGTGCGTCCGGCGAATTCAGCGAATTCATCCTCAAAGACCAGATGGAAGAGGCGGAGCAGCTGGCGCGCTGGTTCCACGGCGTATTCGGCAAGAGTTTCTTCATCGAGATTCAGAACAACGGCCTGAGAATTCAGAAAGAGTGCGCCGACGGCGCCATCCGCATCGCCGACAAACTCGGCCTGCCCCTCGTCGCCACCAGCGACGCTCATTACCTGAGGCAGGAGGACGCCAACGCCCACGATGTGCTGCTGTGCATCAACACCAACTCCAAGCGCAGCGACGAGAAACGCATGCGCTACGGCGAACCCGGCACGAGCTCACTCGTCGATCAATTCTATGTCCGGGCGCCGGAGGAGATGTACGACCTCTTCCCAGGCCGCGAGGACGCCGTGATGCGGAGTCAGGAGATCGCGGACGGCGTTTGCATCGACCTCGACTTCAAGGCCCGCCACTTCCCCATATTCACGCCGCCCGACGACAAGACGCCCGAAGACTACCTGCGCGAACTCTGCTGCGCGGGGTTGCGCGACCGTTACGGCGACCAGCCGTCGCATGCCGTTCTTAACCGGCTGGAACACGAACTGGGCGTTATTTGCCGTATGGGCTTCGCTGGCTATTTCCTCATCGTCAGCGATTTCGTGCGCTTCGCCGCGGAGCATAACATTCCGGCAGGCGCGCGCGGCTCAGCCTGCGGCGCCCTTGTCAGCTACGTGCTGAAGCTCAGCCACGTCGATCCGCTGGAGTACGACCTGCTGTTTGAACGCTTCCTCGATCCGAATCGCTCCGAGGCGCCCGACATCGACATCGACTTCTGCCAGGATCGCCGCGAGGAGGTGATCGCCTACGTCCGGCGCAAGTATGGCGAGGGGAGTGTGGCCCAGATCGGCACGTTCGGCACACTGGCCGCCCGCGCCGCCGTCAAGGACGTCGGCCGCGTCCTCGACGTGCCGCTGGAGCGCGTCACGCAGCTGACCGACATGATCCCCAAGACGCTCGGCATAACACTGGACGAGGCCCTCAAGGAAAGTTCGGAGCTGAAGCAAGCCTACGAATCGGACGTGGAGGTGCGCGAGCTGATCAACGTGGCGCGGCGGCTCGAGGGGACGAACCGCAACGCCGGCACGCACGCCGCCGGCGTGGTGATCGCGAACGGGCCGTTGACCGACTACGTGCCGCTGCAGCGCGTAGTGCGCAAGGGCGACGACGCCGGCTCACGGGCCGGCGAGGCGGTGACGACCACGCAATGGGTGATGGGCGACCTGGAAAAGGTCGGCATGCTCAAGATGGACTTCCTGGGCCTGCGCACCCTGACCCTGCTCGACAACGCCGTCAAGCTGATCCAGAAGACGCGCGGCGAAACGATCGACGTCTACAAGCTGCCGCTGGACGACCCGGAAACGTACCAGCTCTTGCAGCGCGGCGACGCCAAAGGCGTCTTCCAGTTCGAGTCGGATGGCATCCGCGAATTGCTGAAACGGCTGCGGCCGGACAACATCCGCGACATCGTCGCCTGCACGGCGCTCTACCGCCCCGGCCCGCTCGACGGCGGCATGGTGGACGCCTACGTCAACCGCAAGCACGGCCGCGAGCCCGTCCTGTACGGGCACCCCGTAATGGAAGAAATCCTTTCCGAAACCTACGGGATCATGGTGTTCCAGGAGCAGGTGATGCGGATTCTGAACCGCCTCGGCGGCATAGAGTTGTCCAGCGCCTACGCCTGCATCAAAGCGATCAGCAAAAAGAAACAGGATATCATCGACCAGCGACGCGTCGATTTTATTCGGGGCGCCCAGGAACGCGGGGTCACTGAGGAGAAGGCGAAGGAGATATTCGATCTCATCGTGTACTTCGGCGGGTACGGATTCAACAAGTCCCATTCCGCAGCCTATGCGCTCGTCTCCTACCAGACGGCCTACCTCAAGGCGCATTACACGCCGGAGTTCATGGCGGCGCTGTTGACAAGCGAAATTGAGGACGGCAATAAGCGCGACGTTATGGTGGAACATATCGCCGACGCCCGCCGGCTTGGCGTTGAGGTGCTGCCGCCGAGCATCAACGAGAGCGACGGGGATTTCACGGTGCGCAATGGCCGGATCATATTCGGCCTTACGGGCGTCAAGGGCGTCGGCCGCGGCTCGTCCGAAGCGATCGTGCGCGCCCGCGCGGAGGGCGGCCCATTCAAAGACCTGTTCGACTTCTGCGAACGCATCGACGCCAAGATCGTGAACAAGACCGCGTTGGAAAAGCTAGTGCGGGCCGGCGCCCTCGACGGCCTTGGCGGCCACCGCGCCCAGTTGCTGCATGCCCTGCCCCGCGCCCTCCAGGCCGCTGCGTCGCGCCACGAGGACCTGCGGCGCGGGCAGCGGAACCTGTTCGACGCCTTCGGCGGCGATGGCGCCCAGGCAGCGCCGATCGCCGACGAGCCGCTGCCCGAAGTACCGGCCTGGCCGGATGCGGAAAAGCTCAAATACGAAAAAGAAGTCCTCGATTTCTATTTCTCCAGCCATCCGTTGGCTCAGCGCGACAAGGAACTGCGTCGTTTCGCCAGCCATACCGCGGACCAGCTCAAGCAGCTGCCGCCCGATGCGGAAGTCACCCTCGGCGGCCTCATGGTCGAAGTGCAGTACCGCAACACCAAGAAGGCCAGGAATGGCAACAGCCGTTATCTCGTCTGCAAAGTGGAAGACATGACCGGCGCCGTCAAATGCGTGATGTGGCCGGACGACTTGCTGCGCTGCAAGGAGGAGGTGCGCGAGGACGCCGTCTGCTTCGTCCGAGGCGTCGTCGATCGGCGGCGCAATGAGCCGGAACTGATCCTCAATCGCATCCTCAGCGTTGAGCAGGCCCAGCGCGAGCTGGCGCGTGGACTGTACCTGCTCGTCAAGGCCGGCTTGCACCGGCCGTCGCACCTCGACGCTCTGGGCCCGTTGCTAGCGCGGGCGCCTGGCGGCTGTCCGGTGATCCTGACGATCCGCGATCGGTCGGGTAAGGATGTGGTGCTGAAGCTGGGCCGCGAGTATGCGGTCAACCCAGGCGCCTACCCCCACGATGAGTTGGAACAGCTGCTGGGCGAGGGATGCGTCAAGTTGGCGTAATCCCGTTCCGCGTCAACGTCGGATGCGCCTGGCCCGCCGTCGGGGGATGAATCGTGTCCGTAATGTCCACAACCGGTTGGCGGAACGTCAATCCCTTATAGCAATCGTGCGGCGCCCCGATGATGAGCAAATCCGCCTGGGCCAGCACATCCTCCAGAGGCGTCAGCCCCGCGTCCTGAACGTAGGGGTCGGTGCAGAGGACGCGCTTGCATTCCACCAGCAGCACCTTGCGCAGTTTATACGACAAGGACGATCGCGGATCATCGCTGTTCGGCTTGAACGCCATGCCGAGGACGCCGACCGTCATGTCCGCCAGCGGGTAAGCCCGCTTCACTTCCTGGACGATCAGATACGGCAACCCCTCGTTAATCATCATCGCCGCCTGACCCAGCACGAAGGAGCCGTGGTTGAACGCCCCTAGCTGCATCGTGTCTTTCAAGAGGCACGGACCGGCCGCAAAGCCGGGGCGGGCCAGCGACGCCATGCGTGGGTAGTCCTCCCGCAGCGCGTGGTAGATCGTGTGGAAGTCGGCCTCAAAGTGCTGTGCCATCACATAAAACTGATTGGCGATCGCGAAATTGATGTAGCGCCAAGCGTTGCAGAACAGCTTGGCCAGCTCCGCCTCGATGGGCCGCAGGAACAGCACCTTTGGGCAGACGATGCGGAACAATTCCGCCGCCCGCTCCGCGCCCCGCGTCGTGGCCCCGGCCACCAGTTGCGGCAGCTGCTCTAACTCGCGCAGCGACTGGCCCTGCACGATCCGTTCAGGGCAATAAGCCAGGTCTACGTCAGCCCGGCCGCGCCGCTCCAACTGGCGGGCCAGCCGATCCGTCACGCCGGGAAAAAGCGTGCTGCGCAGCACTAGCAGTTGCCCCGGCCGCACGCGGTCGAGCAGCTCGTTCATGGAGCGGTCGAACTTGCTCACCGACGGATCGAGGTATTCATCGACCGGCGTGCCGATGGTGACGATTATGGCGGCCGCATCTTCCAGGACGGTGGGATCGATGGTGGCTTTGATGAGGCCGGCCGCCACGGACTCGGCCAGCAGGGCGTCGGCGCCTTCCTCCTGGAAGGGCATCCGGCCTGCATTGACCATCGCCACGCGCTCCGGCGAAACATCCAGCAGATCGACAGAGTATCCTTTGCGGGCGAACGCCAGGGCCAGCGGCAAACCGACGTGGCCGCAGCCGCCGGCGACGGCCAAGGGGCCGACGGCCAGCGCATGCCCGGCGGGGACGGCGGCATGAGGCTTGTTCAGCGGCGGATGCATCGGCGGTTCTCAAACGGCTCCCCTCGCCCCGGTACTCCGGGGAGAGGGGCCGGGGGTGAGGGGTCTTTCCTCTAGCGCGAAGTCAACCCCCTCACCCCCGGCCCCTCTCCCCCGCAGCGGGGGAGAGGGGAGAAGCGGCGTGTCTACGACCCCTTTTGTTGTAACACCCGCTTAAACCGGCCGCAATCACCCCAGCCTGGAATCCGCCCGACATTTCCTGGATTGCCGTGGAACGCGTGTTACAATGTTCCCATCGGATTCCCATCGACCGCGAGTCTCGAAACGCCTGAAGGAGGCCCGTGCATGTTCGACCGCATCTCCGCCAGCTTTGGGCTGGCCCGCAGCAGCTGGGACGTGCTGCGCAACAACAAACAGTTCCTGCTCTTCCCCCTGCTAAGCGGCGTCGGCTTCATCCTGGTCGTACTGAGCTTCGTGATCCCACTGGGCGCCATCGCTTTGGCGGGCGGCATCCCTACCAATTTCGACCAATTGCCGGATAACCAGAAGATTGCCTGGGAGGTAGCGGGGGTCGTTTGCCTCTTCGCCTTCTACTTCCTCACCGCCTTCGTGATCGTTTTCTGCAACGCCGCCCTGGTTAGTTGCGCCATCATGCGCTTCAACGGCCAGACGCCGACGCTCGGCGACGGCTTTCGGGCGGCCGCGGCGCGCTGGCCGCAAATCCTCGGCTGGGCGCTGGTGTCGGCCACGGTCAGCGTGTTAATCAAGGCCATCGAATCCAACAAACGCGTCGGCCAGATTGTCAGCAGCATTCTCGGCATGGTCTGGGCCGTCATCACCTATTTCGTGCTGCCCGTGCTGGTGGTGGAGAAGATGGGGCCGTTCAAGGCGATCGGCCGATCGGTGGAGATCCTCAAGAAGACCTGGGGCGAGGCGTTAGTCGGCCATTTCACGCTCGGCTTCTTCAAGTTCCTGGCGATCCTGCCGTTCATCCTGTTGCTTGTCGTGGGCGCTTTCCTGATCGCCGGCGGACAAACCACGCCGGCGCTGATCTACGTCGGCATCGCCGTCTTCGTCGTGGCCGGCGTGTATTTCCTGATCTACGCGACCGTCGCCTCGGCGATGGACACGATCTTCATTAGCGCCCTCTACCAGTACGCGGCGTTCAACACCGTGCCGGAGGGCTTCGACCAAAGCGCGATGGAAAACGCCTTCCGTCGGCGGCGATGAGGCCACACTGCCGAGACGCCAAGGGCGCCAAGAGGATAATGCAGTTTCTTCTTGGCGTTCTCGGCGTCTTGGCGGTTCGCTCGCCGCCTCCAGGATTTCCTCTCATGCGATCCACTCTCATCGGGCTGACCCTGACCGCTACCCTCGCCGCTTTGGTAGTTCTCGTCTCGGCGCCGTCGCCCGCGCCGGCCGGTCCTGCCGCTCCAGCTAATGCAGAACCATTGGCGGATCGGGTGCGGGCGGCCATCGTAAAGGGCAAGGCCTATCTCCATGTGCAATCGGACGGCAACAAATGGGACCGAAAGAGTCCGTTCGGCCCGAATCTCATTCCCGGCGGCACCGTCAGCTTGGCTGTGCTGGCCCTGCTAACCAGCGGAGCTGAAAACGGCGACGACCAGGCGATTATCGACGGCGGTCTGCAATCCCTTCGCGGTATTCATTCCGACGGCAACAGCTGGACTTACGTGGTGAGCCTGCAAACGCTGGTGTACGCCCTGAACGGCGACCCGAAGGACAAGGAGGCTATCCAAGCCAACGTGAAATGGCTCCTTGAGGCCCGATTGCCGAACGGCTATTGGTCCTACCGCTACAAGAACGGCCCCGGCGGCGGCGACGCCTCCAACACGCAGTACGCCCTCCTGGCGCTGCATGAAGGCATTCGGGCCGGGGCGGATGTACCGAAGGCAGACCTTGAAAGTATCCAGAAGTTCTATTTGGCCGGACAAAAGGCCGACGGCTCGTGGTCGTATCAGCCGGGCGGCGGCTCGTCCATGACGATGACGACGGCCGGCCTGTGCGGCTTGCTCATCACGGGCATGGACCTGGAAGAAGGCCATAAGGATCTCAAGGACGACGGCAGCGATCCCAATTGCGGGGTATACAAAGAAGAAGCGCCGGTCGCCAAGGCGTTGCAATGGATCGCCGACCGCTTCCCCGCCAATCCGCAGAACGTCGACGACGCGGGCAAATACTTCCTGGGCAGCACCGAAGGGCCGGTTCCGTTCTACGGACTGTATGGAATTGAGCGGGCCGGCCGGCTGAGCGGTCAGCGCTTCATCGGCGGCCACGACTGGTATCGCGTCGGCTGCCAGTGCCTCGTCAATTCTCAGCACGCCGACGGCTCCTGGTCCGGGAATGATCGAAACATCGACGGCGATCCGATCATCGCCACGTCGTTCGCCATGCTCTTCCTCGCTAAGGGCCGCACGCCCGTGCTGATGACCAAGCTGGCCTACGGCCAGCGGGGCGATACGGACTGGTGTCACAAGCATAACGACCTGCGAAACGTCGTCGAATTCGCCAGCAAGGATCTGTTCAAGAAGCAGCCGATGGCATGGCAGATCTTCGACATCCGCGATTTGGAGGCCGGCGCCCCGGCGGCCATTCACGACCTGACGGAGCAGTTGCTCGAATCGCCGATCGTCTACCTCAGCGGCCACGACGGCGGCGTGACCGGCGCCCAGGTGGACCTCCTCAAGGAGTACCTGGAGAACGGCGGCTTCGTCTTTGCGGAGGCGTGCTGCGGCGAAGCGAATCACCCCAAGGGCTTCGGCCCGAAGTTCCGCGACCTGATGAAGCAGATTTATCCCGACGCCGATCTGAAATTGCTGGACGCATCGCATCCCATTTACTCGGCTTCCGGTCGGGCGTCCGACCCCGCCGACTTCCCGCTCTACGGCATTGAGCGCGGATGCAAGACGATCGTGGTCTATTCGCCCAAGGCGATTTCGGGCTACTGGGAAGCCAATGACGTGAAATCCGACAAGGGCGCCAAGGCGTTCCGGCTGGCCGACAACGTCATCGCCTACGCCACCGGCCTAGAACCGCCGCGGCCGAAGCTGGATTCGGTCAAGATCGAGGAAGCGCCGAAGACCGCCTTTCCCCGGCGCGGCTATCTGAAGGTGGCTCAGCTCAAACACGGCGGACAGTGGCAGCCGGCGCCCAAGGCGATGCACAACCTGATGATCGAGGCCCGCGCCGCCGGCCTCGACGTGGAGCTGGACCCGGCGGAGATCGGCCCCTCGGACCATTCCGTCGTCGATTATGCGTTCCTGTACATGCACGGCCGCGGCGAGTTCTCATTTACGCCGGAGCAGCTCAAGGATCTGCGCTTCGCTTTGGAGAAGAAAGGCTGCCTGCTGTTCGCCGACGCCTGCTGCGGCTCCGGCGCTTTCGACGCCTCGTTCCGCAAATTCATCGAAGCCGTCTGGGCCGACGCCAAGGACAAACCGAAGCTGGAGCCGATTCCGCCGGATGACGAGTTGTATAGTGCGGCATTGAATGGCGTCGCCATCAAGACCGTCAAGTGTCGGCGCGAGAAGCCCGACGGCTCCGGCGTGGAGACGGAGTTCCGCGACGTGGCGCCGGCCCTGGAAGGCGTGAAGATCAACGGCCGCTGGGTCGTGATCTACAGCCGTTACGATATCGGCTGTGCTCTGGAGCATCACCCGACGCCGGGCTGCCTCGGTCATGATTACCCCAGCGCCGTGGCGCTGGGGCGGGCGGCGGTGCTTTACGCACTGAAGCGTTGATCGGTGCAATTCTCTCAAACCTTTTTACGATCCCATTATGGATGATTGGCATCTCGCTCGCGGCTACCGTTTCGCCGCCGTCCACTGCGGTCTGCGTCCGGACCCCGATCGCTGCGACCTAGCCCTCGCCGTCAGCGATGTTCCCGCCGCCGCGGCCGGCGCCTTCACCCAAAACAGGGTCCGCGCCGCCCCGGTCCGTGTCTGTCAGGAGCGGCTGCCGGCGGAGGGAATGCGCGGCGTCGTCGTTTGTTCCGGCAACGCCAACGCCTGCACCGGCCGGCAGGGGCTGGACGACGCTCGCCGCATGACCTCCGCCGCCGCCGAATCCGTCGGCTGTCGGCCGGAGCAGATGCTCGTCTGTTCCACCGGCGTCATCGGGCGACCGCTGCCGATGGATCGCATCGAGCCGGGAATCCGCGCCGCCGCCGAGCGGCTGCAAGCCACCCCGGCCGCATTTGACGTCGTTGCTCACGCCATTCTCACCACGGACACGCGCATCAAAACGGCGACGCGGACGATCAGTCTGGGCGGCGTCGAAGTGC
>DATKHW010000271.1:0-3727 GCA_035546275.1 Gemmataceae bacterium | reverse complement strand
CTTCCGATGCAGCTCCTTCGCCTCGATCCCCAGCTGCCGCGCCGCCGCCGTCTCGTCGCCGTGCGCCGCCTCCAGCGCCTCGCGGATCTTCGTTTGCTGCTCCCACTCCTTGATGTTCCGATACAGCGTCCGCTCGCCGATGCCGAGCATCCGCGCCGCCTCCTCGCGGTTGCCGTTCGTCAGCGTAAGCGCCTGCTCCGTATAGTAACGCTCCACCTCGCTCAGCGGCCTTCCCACCAGGCTCGACGGGCCCGCCGGCTGGCCGGACGACAGCGACATTTTGCCCAGCACATCGCCGTCCTGCACGTCGTCCAGGCCCAGCACGCCGTCCACGTCCAGCACCACCATGCTCTCAATGAAGTTGCGCAGCTCGCGCACATTGCCCGGCCAGTCGTAGGCCATCATCGCCCGGCGCACCGGCTCCGCCACGGTCTGCACGTGTTTGCCGTGCTGGGCGTTGAACTCCTTGATGAAGTGGGCCGTCAGCAGCATGATGTCCTCGCGCCGTTCCCGCAAGGGCGGCAGCTTGACCGTCATCACCTTCAGGCGGTGGTACAAATCCTGGCGAAACGCCCCCTCCGCCACGGCCGCGTCCAGGTCGCGGTGCGTGGCCGACACCACACGGACATTCACCTTGATCGGCTCGTTGCTGCCAATGCGAAAGACCTCTCTATTCTCCAACACGCGCAGCAGCTTCGCTTGCAGCGCTAGCGGCATGTCGCCGATCTCGTCCAGGAAAAGCGTGCCGCCGTTGGCATATTCAAACCGGCCCTTGCGCAGCTTGTCGGCGCCGGTGAAAGCGCCGGGTTCGTGGCCGAACAACTCGTCGTCGAGCAGGTTTTCGTTCAGAGCGGTGCAATTCATCTCCGCGAATGGTTTGTTCTTGCGCGGGCTGTTGTTGTGGATGGCCCGCGCTGCCAGCTCCTTGCCGGTTCCGGTTTCTCCGAGAATCAGCACAGTGGCGTTGGTCGGTGCGATCGCCTGCAGCCGCTTGATGACCTCGTGCATTTTCGGGCTGTTGCCGATCACGCCCTGGAAGCCGAAGCGTTCATCGAGCTGGCGGCGCAGCTCGCGATTGGCGTGTGCCAGGCGCAGCCGTTCCGCCGCCTTGTCCACAATGGCCCGCAGCTCGGCCACGTCCACCGGCTTGGTCAGGTAATTGGCGGCGCCTTGTTTGATGGCTTCGACGGCCGTTTTCACGTCGCCATGGCCGGTAATCATCACGACCTCGACGTCCGGCGCCTGCTCCTTCGCCAGGCGCAAGATCGCCAAACCGTCCAGGTCCGCCATCTTGAGATCGGTCAAGACGACGTCGTAATCGTCCTGGCCGAGCAAGCGAGCGCCTTCCTTGCCGCTGGTGGCCGCCGTGCATTCATAGCCGACGCGTTCCAAGCCCTCGGCCACGGTCTCGGCATGTAATGCATCGTCGTCGATGACCAGGACTTTCAGGCCTTCGCCGGGCTTGGCGGATGCGGAATGATCAGCGCGAGACGTCATGGTGTTGGGTACCAGGGATGGGCGCGCCTGAGCCCATTTTACCGGCCGCGGACCAAAAACGCCTAGCCCGGCCGCATTGGCGTTAAAGTCGGCGCATCCCAACGGCCGATGATTGGGGATGGACCCATACAAGATCGAAGGGGGACGGCGATGACCGAGACGCAATCGCTTCTTGGCAAGATTGCGGCTTTGCGCCAGCGACTGGAACAGGCCCAGAAGCTGGCGTCGGAAGCAAACACCGCGGCCCGCGACCTCTTCGCCCCAACCGTCGGCGTGCTGGAACGCCGAACGCACGACGGCGAAGCTCAAGACGCCGCGCTGGACGCCGCCGTGTACGTCCTTGCACCCTCGATCGAGCCGCCGCCGCTGCCCCAGCAGCTGACCATGCGGGCCAGGCGCGTCCTGGAGCGCGGCCGCGATTTGCTGAGCCGGCTGCGGCAGATCAGCGACGCCTTCGCCTCGCCGCTTGACGAATCGGGTCCGGCCGTGCTGTTCGACCGGGCCGATCCACTCACGATTCTCTACCGCGAAACGGCAGCCATGACGGACACGTCGCTGCGGCTGGTGCCGCTCTTTCCGCAAACCGCAACGGCTCAACTCTATTTATGCGAAGGATTGGAAGCGATACTGACGGTGATCGCCGGACGCCTGAAGACGCTGATCGCCGGCGTCCAGACGCGACGGGCGGAGAACGGTCGTATCGCGTTCCTGGCCCAGCTGCTGACGGAATTGGAAGCGGGGCGGCCGGTGGACGCGGCGCCGCTGATGGACCTGGCGGAGGAGATCGCCGGCGACGCCCAGGACGGTGGGCCGTTGCTCTTTCTCGAAGGCGACCCGGCGCGTCCCGCCCATTTCGTCGCTTGCCATGGTCTCACTGCGGCGCGCGTAATTGCCCGCGTGGCCCGGGATGATCCCGACTGGGACAGCCGGCTGGTCGAGCCCGTGCTGGCGGCCCTGCTCCACGACGCCGGAATGCTGCGCGTCCCGGCCGACATTCTCAAGAAAACCGATCTGCTGACTCTCGAAGAGCGGCGCGTGATCGAGTCGCATTGCCGGACCGGCGCCGAAATGGCCTGGCGCCTGTGGCCCGATGCGGCCTGGCTGGCGCGAGCGGTGGTAGAGCATCACGAGCGAATGGACGGCACGGGCTATCCCGACGGCCTTGGCGCCGCGCAGCTGTCGCCGCTGTCCCGCCTGCTGGCGGTTTGCGATGTGTACACGGCCTTCTGCACGGCCCGGCCCTATCGCCCGGCAAAGGAGACGCGGACGGCCCTGACCGATGTGCTGCTGACGGCCGAGGGCGGAGCGCTGGACCGCGATTACGCCGAGCGCCTGCTGCACCTCTCCTTTTATCCCGTGGGATCGGCGGTCGAGATGGCGGACGGATCGCTGGCGCTGGTGGCTGCGTCGCCGTCAGCGTCGCCGGACGATCTCAACGCCCCCGCGCGGCCGGTCGTCGCCGTGCTGACCGACGCCGACGGCGAGAGTCTGCCGGCGCCGCGGCACATCGACTTGATCCGCCGCGAGGACCAGAGCATCGTGCGCACCCTCGCCGCCGGCGAGCGCCGCGAGTTGCTGGCGACGCGGTTCCCGGAATGGGCGTGAACGATGGGCGAGTCGGCATGTCCAAAACATCCACCTACTACCCTGCGACGCGGCACCCCTGGCCGTGTACCCTCTTTCTGCTGCCGATGCTCCTGGCCTACGAGAGCGGGGTCCTGCTGCTCGGCGGAGCGCACCCGGAGACGCTGCGCAACGGCGCCGACAATTGGATGCGTTTCGGCCTCACCGCGATGGGCTTGCCCTATTTCTGGCTGCCGCCGCTGATGCTGGCGCTCACGCTCGTTGGCTGGAACGTTCTCCGCCGCACGGACCGTCCTAAAGACATGCTCGGCGTCCTCACGGGCATGTCGATTGAGAGCATCGCCTTCGCGCTCGGCCTGTGGGGCGTCAGCCGGGCGCTGGTGCCAATCATGCAACATCTGGGCGTGCAATTGGAGATTCCTCAGGGAAGCAACCCGGCCGTCCGCCAAGTAGTGACGTATCTCGGTGCCGGCATCTACGAGGAAGCGCTGTTCCGGCTGGCTCTCTACTCGGCGATGGTGTGGCTGCTGCGACGGCTGGAGGCGCCCAAGCTGCTCGCCGTTCTGCTGGCGGCGATTGCATCGGCCACGCTGTTCTCCGCGGCCCATCACCTTGGACCGTATGGTCAACCCTACGACAATTATCT
>DATKHW010000270.1:0-10081 GCA_035546275.1 Gemmataceae bacterium | reverse complement strand
CCGCCTCACAAGTGCATACCGCTCGATATGATGATCGCGATTTGTAGATACTACTTTGCTTTTGTTTCACTGTTACCGGATGTTCGCTGGGAATCCTATCGCGGTTTGGACTCGGGAGATTCCAAGGCGAGCGAAAAAGGGCATAGTAAGGATATTCCTTTTTGAAATACAACACAAGCTGTGGATGTGAATCCCGAAATGATCTCCGGCCGCCAAATAGACGTAACATGCCTGGGGGGGGTACGCCCTGTGGGAAGAATTGCGCTGGCAGGCTGCTCAATTGTGGGCAGCAGTTGTGACTCTATTTCTGCCGAGTAGCGACATGAAGAGTGAAGGATTTCCGCGGAAGGCGGTCCTGTGGAACGGGGCGATCCTGAATGGAATCGCGAATGCCGCCATGGCTGCCGACTCCACGTTTCACGGCCCTTATGCCGAGTGGGTTGGTAACCACTATCTCCTCAACGGTTTGGACGGGCGGCTCGGGGCAATCGCGTTCGAGGGGGGGCCGTGGTCCGGAGAAGGTCGCCTAGCCGGTGTTTTTCATTTCCCTGAGAGCAAAAGCAATGCATTCCACTGCAAAAATTACGACCTAGAGCGATTCTTCCTGGGCTGCCCTGCCTACCAGCGATTCCTCGTCGAACAGTTAGTGCTGTCCTACCTACAGATGGAAGATAACGGCAGGGTCGTGCCTCTGGTCACGGCCGCGCTCTGGGACGCAGGGGAGTACTTAACGGCGGCTGAAACATGGGAGGTGGTGGTGGCCAACGGCGCCCACCTTATCGAAGGTGAAATGATCGAGGACTGGGAAGCTGCGCTCGCCCGGTTCCGCGTGAACTACGGCATGTCTATGGAGCAGGTTGTGCTCGTCCAGTCACTGTTCCAGCGCAAAATGACTTGCCACACGGGGCTTATCCCTCTGACCGCAGCCGATGTCGGCATCCTCGAATCGACTTTTGAGGACTCCAGGGCCAGAGGCGTCGAGCCAGATCAGCCGGCATGGGACGGCGAACCTACCCCCAAGGCTACGGGAAAGGAATTGGTGGATTCAGTGGGAATGGCTAGAAAGGCCATGAGGCTATGCCGTGAATTGTTCGCGGCGATTGGAATTGTGATGCCCGATGCCTAGTCGGCGCGGTGCTACAGGCGTTCGTTGACGGCCTGCTGCGGCTGACCGCAGAAAAGTGGCGCAGAAAAGTGGTGTCACAGAAAAGTGGTCACAGAAAAGTGGTGTCAGATCAGACAGAAAAGTGGTGTCAGATCAGTTTAATTCTAGAAATATCAATTTACACTGAGTTTCGGTTGGTCCTATCATCCTCGCCGAAATACTGGCAGTCTACAAGCACGAAATAGGTTCCGGAATTCCCTCCTTTCGGACGGCGGGCTGAGCCCGCCGGGAAGGAGGAGCCATGTCCGTTCCCTTCCGCCCGTCCGACCCCTGGGACCGCCACGTCCCCGACGCGACGGCCGACCCGACCCACGCCGCCCCCGACCCGCCGGAAGCCCGACTGCCGGCCGCACCGCCGGCATTCGCCGAACCGGCCCCGCAAGGCGACGCGCCGGATGACGATGACTTCGACGAGCCGCCCCCCGACGCCCCCCGCCTGTCGGGCCGTATCCGCCAGCCCAACCGCCGTCCCGGCCGCCGCCTGGCGCGGCCGCCGGAGGCCCCCGACGCGCCCCTGACCGCCGAGCAGCGCCTGCTGCTGCTGGATGCCTGGCGCCGCAGCGGACTGCCCGCCGGCGACTTCGCCCCCCTCGTCGGCCTTTCCAAGCACACCCTGTACGACTGGAAACGTCGCTTCGCCGGAAGAAAACGCGTCTGGAACTCTAAGATCACAGTTCCAGACGCGTTTTCTTCCGGACGCTCTCAGGACAAGCCGCGCGGCGCCCCGCGCGGCAGCCGCCTGCCCGAGGTCGCCAAACGCGCCATTCTGATGATGAAGCAGGACAACCCCGACTGGGGCTGCGAGCGCATCAGCGCCCTGTTGCTGCGCGGCCCCGCCCTGCCCGCCAGCCCCCAGGCCGTCGCCCACGTCCTGCACGAGGCCGGATACCGGAAGGGAACGTCCTAGATTTGCAATGGACCAAGGCGCCACATCTCGTCGCCTCCCTCTGCCGTCCGCTAATCAGGCCAATTCGCGAGCTTTACCTATCGGCTTCGCAGGCCAAAACACGGCCTCCCATCTCGCCTGCCCAGACGCCTCCCCGCATGGTACACTCGCCATCGTCCCCGCGTCCCCGGCGCGTCGAGGTGCGTCATGCCGAAGCTCGCCTATGCTGTCCGCGTTGCGACCTGTCAGTGCCCCAGAGCAACATCCGGCCGCTTCACGCTTGCCGATGCCTGCCGCGTCGCGCCGATTCGTCGCCGGGCGCGCGCCCCGCGCTTCGCGATGGCAGCCCATTGCTGCCCCCGTGCGCCGATCCGTGCCGATCAACCCAGGGGGTGTGTCGCGCACACGTGTCGGTCTGACGGCCTGACAGGACGAGGCGTTTCGGGGCGGCGTCCGGCGCTCAAAGTCAGACCGCCACGCCCGACGGCATGGCGGTCTGACCCTGTATGGCCCGGCAGTCGGGAACGCTTCGTCCCCTTGCGGACTCCGCCCCTCCCGCCGCGGACAATCTCCCGCCGGCGACGGCTATTTGTCCTTGTCCTTGGGCTTCCCCTCCAGCTCCTTGATCTCCCGGATCCAGATGTTGCGGAAGCGCACCGGGTCGCCGTGGTACATCAGCACCAGCGGCTGCTTTTCGGGATGCTTGGTGTACACGTTCGGCTTGTCGTAATACGTCTGCCCCTTCACCTCGGTGTGGTTCTGCACCAGCACGCCGTTCTGGAAGACGGTGACGTAGGCCGGCGTGACGACCTTGCCGTCGTCGTCGAAGTGCGGCACGGTGAAAGCGATGTCATAAGTCTGCCATTCGCCCGGCTTGCGGCAGGCGTTGACCATCGGCGGCCGTTGGTTGTAGACCGCGGCGCACTGGCCCTCGTAGTAGGTCGGGTTCTCGTAGGAGTCGAGCACCTGGATTTCGTAGCGGGCGCCCATGAAGCCGATGCCGTTGTTGCCGCGGCCCTGGTCCCTGCCCTTGGGCGGGTTCGGCTCGGCCCATTCGACGTGGAGCTGGCAGTCGCCGAAGTCCTGCTTGGTCCGGAGGTCGCCTTTGACCGTGAAACCGCCGTCGGGGTCGATCTGCCAGTTCTCCCCGCCCTTCCAGGCGTCGAGATTCTTGCCGTCGTAAAGCACGATGGCGTCCGACGGCGCCGAGTTGTTCTGGCCGGGCGTGACGATCGGCGGCTCGGGCCAGATGATGGGGTAGACGTAGCGGTCGCCGTAGGCCGCCGCGATCAGCAGCAGGCCGGCGCCGAGGACGGGAATGCCGAAGGTCAATGCACGACGTTTCATGGTAAGGTGTCTCCGCGGCGGGATGGTCCGGGGCACGGCTATCGTATGAATTGCAAGCGGAAAGGATGAGCGGTCAGGAGGCCCTGTTCAACTTGCCAACCTCGTCTGGCGCGTGTAACCTCTGCCATTGCCATGACTGCTCTCCTCGACCGTCTTCGCACCGCCGTCGGCCCGGCCGGCGTTCTGAGTTCGCCCAGCGAGCTGCTCGTCTACGAGTGCGACGGCTTCACCATCGAAAAGAACCGGCCCGACGTCGTCGTCTTCCCGACCGCCGCGGAACAGGTCGTCGAAATCGTCCGCGTATGCAACGAGCTGGACGTTCCCTTCTTGCCGCGCGGCGCCGGCACCAGCCTGGCCGGCGGATGCCTGCCGGTCGGCGGCGGGGTGGTCATTTCGCTGTCGCGCCTGAAGCGCATCCTCGAAGTGGATTATCGCAACCGCTTCGCCGTCGTCGAACCGGGCGTCGTCAATCTGTGGCTGACGAACCACATCCGGCCGCGGGGCTGGCATTTCGCCCCCGATCCGTCCAGCCAGGGCGCCTGCACCATCGGCGGCAACGTCGCCACCAATTCCGGCGGGCCGCACACGCTCAAATACGGCGTCACGGTCAACCACGTCCTCGGCGTCGAGCTGGTCCTGCCCGACGGCCGGATCGTCCAGACCGGCGGCCCCGCGGAGGACAATCCCGGCTGCGACCTGACCGGCGTGATCGTCGGCTCGGAGGGCACGTTCGGCGTCGTCACGAAAATCTGGGTCCGCATCACGCGCAACCCGGAAGCCTACCGCACGCTGCTCGGCGTCTTTGAAACGGTGGACGACGCCACCAACACCATTAGCGACCTGATCGGGGCGGGAATCGTGCCGGCGGCGCTGGAAATGCTGGACGGGCTGATCCTGCAAGCGGTGGAGGCTGCGTTCCACTTCGGCTTCCCGCTCGACGCCGGGGCCGTGCTGATTATGGAGGTGGACGGCCTGGAGGCGGGGCTGGACGCCGACGCCGAACGCATCACGCAGGTGGCGATGAAAAACCATGCCCGCGAGGTGCGCAAGGCGAACACCGAAGCGGAACGGCTGCTCCTGTGGAAGTCGCGCAAGCAGGCGTTCGGGGCCGTCGGCCGACTGGCGCCGAGCTACTGCACGCAAGACGGCGTCGTGCCGCGGACCAAGCTGCCGCACATCCTGCGCTTCATCCAGGGCGTCGGCGCGAAGTACAATTTGCGCATCTGCAATGTCTTTCATGCCGGCGACGGCAACATTCATCCGATCCTGCTGTTCGACGAGCGCGACGCCGACCAGGTGCGGCGAGTGCTTGCGGCGAGTCGCGAGATCCTGGACGAGTGCATTCGGGTAGGCGGCAGCGTCACCGGGGAGCACGGCATCGGCGTGGAAAAGATCGACTTCATGCCGAAGCTGTTCACGCCGGAAGACCTGGGGATGATGCTGCGCTTGCGATCGGCGTTCAACCCGGAGGGCCGATGCAGCCCGCGCAAGATGCTGCCGACGGCGGGGGCGTGCATCGAGCCGACCAAGGCGGGACGACGGGCGGCGCTGTGAACGGCGACCGCGCACTTGCTGGCGCTGCGTGCTCGCCGCACGCATTGCTTGCCGGCGCCGGCCCTGTTTGGTACGCTCCTCCCATGCGCACCACCCTCTTTCTCGCCCCCCTGTTCCTGTTCGCCGCCGCGACGGCGGCCCCCGCTATGGATGCACCCCTCGACGCCGGCTACCTCCGCCTCCACGCCGAAACGCGCGGCTTCATGCTCGGCCGACCGGTCAAACCCAAACCGACGCCAGGCGGCAAGTTCGTGCTGTTCCTGCGTTCAGAACCGAAGTCGCCGCAGCAGAGCCTGTATGAGTTCGACACAGCAACCGGCAAAACGCGCGAGCTGCTCACGCCGGAACAGCTGCTGAAGGGGGTCGAGGAGAACCTCAGCCCAGAGGAGAAGGCCCGGCGGGAACGGCAACGCGTCAGCGTGGGAGGGTTCACGGACTTCCAGCTGTCGCCGGACGGCGAGCAAATCTTGGTGACGCTGTCTGGCAAGCCATACATCGAGGAGCGCAAAACAGGCGAGGCGGAACCGTTGCGCAGCGGTGACGGCCCCATCGTCGATCCGAAATTCAGCCCGAACGGCGTCACCGTGGCCTATGTCCGCGGGCACGACATTTACCTCTCGGACGGCCTCGAATTCGCTGTGACGACGGGCGGCACGGAAAAAAGGACGAATGGCCTAGCGGAGTTTGTGGCCCAGGAAGAGATGCACCGTTTCACTGGCTATTGGTGGGCGCCGGACTCCAAGTCGATCGCCTTCGAGGAAGCCGACGCCGAGGGCGTCGATGTGTGGCAAGTCGCCGACCCGATTCATCCGGATCAGCCGGCGCAGCCATTCTTCTATCCGCGGCCGGGCAAGGCCAACGTCAAGGTCCGTCTCGGCATTATCGAGGTGCCGCGAAGCGTCCTCAGCATCCGCGCGAAGCACCCGCCCACCACCTGGGTTGCGTGGGACGACGAACAGTACCCCTATCTTGCCGACGTGAAATGGGACAAAGACGATCCCATGACGCTTCTCGTGCAGAACCGCACCCAGACGGAACAGGTGCTTTTGCATGTCGATCCGGCGACGGGCAAGACGACGCCGCTGCTGACCGAGACGGATGCGGCCTGGGTCAACCTCCGCCACGACGGCCCGCGCTGGCTGGACGACGGCTCTTTCCTCTGGCCGGCCGAGGGCAAGGACGGACCGCGCTTGGAATGGCGCGAAAAGGACGGCTCGCTCCGCCGCGTCCTGGTCCCTGCAGACGCTGGTTTCCAGGAGTTAGTGGATGCCGATCCGAATGCGGGACAAATCGTTTACCGCGCCAGCCCGGACCCTTCCGATTCCATGCTGTTCCGTCTGAAGCTGGATGGCGGCAAGCCGACTCCGCTGGACAGGGCGCCGGGTCAGCATTCGGCCGTCTTTTCAAAGGGCCACTCCATCTACGTCGAGACCACGACGACTGCGGCGGCGATGCCGAAAACCACCGTCCACCAGGTCGACGGTGAACTCATCGGCGAATTGCCGTCGGTGGCTCTCGACCCGCCGTTCCCACTGAATACGGAGACCTTGCAAGTCGGCGAAGATCCCGGCTTCTACGCCTACGTCGTCCGGCCGCACGATTTCGACAAGACCAAACGCTACCCGGTGATCCTGCACGTCTACGGCGGTCCGACGCACCTGATGGTGTCGGACGCGATGGGCGGCCGGCTGCTCGACCAGTGGCTCGCGGATCAGGGATTCATCGTCGCCGCTGTGGACAACCGCGGGACGCCGGGCCGCGGCCGCGACTGGGAGAAGGCCGTCAGCAAGCATTTCGGCAGCGTGCCGCTGGAGGATCAAATCGCCGGCCTGAAGGCGCTGGGGCGGCGCTTCCCGGAGATGGACCTCGACCGCGTCGGCGTCTACGGCTGGTCGTTCGGCGGCTACCTGTCGGCGCTGGCGGTGCTCAAGGCGCCGGACGTGTTCAAGGCGGCGGTCGCCGGCGCCCCGGTCGTGGACTGGCTGGACTACGATACGCACTATACGGAGCGCTATTTGGGCCTTCCCGACACGGACGCGGAGGCGTACAAGGAGGCGTCGCTCTTGACCTACGCGGCGGACCTGAAACGTCCGCTTCTGCTGGTCCACGGCACGGCCGACGACAATGTCTATTTCCGCCACACGCTGAAGCTGACCAACGCGCTGTTCCGGGCGGGCAAGGATTTTGAGCTGCTGCCGCTGGCCGGCATGACGCACATGACGCCCGACCCGGTGGTGACGGAACGGCTGTACGAGCGCATCGCGGGGCACTTCCGGAAGAACCTGGGCAAGCCGGAGCAGGCAAGGAAGGGGCCGTAATTCGGCGAAGGAGACCTACCATGAGCCTGCAACTCCTGGCCATCGCCGGCCCCGACGCGGGCAAGGCGTTTATCCTGCACCCCGGCCCCGACCTGATGCTCGGCCGCAGCGGGACCGCCTACTACCAGGTCAGCGACGCCAGCGTCTCCCGCAACCATTGCCAGCTGCTGCGCGAAGGCGACCGCGTGACCGTCATCGACCACGGCAGCAGCTCCGGCACGCACGTCAACGGCCAGAAGGTTTCGCGCCGCGTTCTGGTGCTGGGCGATGTGCTCCAAGTCGGCGACACCCGGCTGCGCCTCCAGGTCGGTGAATACGCTCTCGACGTGGCGCTGGCCCACGCCGCCAATCCGGCCCCGGCCGCCAAGCCGGCGACGGGAGCCGACCAGCTCGCGGCCTTGACCGGCCAGAAGATTTCCCACTACGACGTCGGCCCGGTGCTGGGCCGGGGCCGATCCGGCGTCGTCTTCCGCGCCACGGACGTCAATGCCAACCGGGCCGTGGCCCTCAAGGTCCTGCTGCCCGAGTTCGCGCGCGACGAGGAGTCGATGCAGCGCTTCGTCCGGGCCATGAAAACCGTCCTGCCGCTGCGCCATCCGAACCTTGTCACTCTTTACGGAGCGGGAAAGACCGGGCCGCATTGCTGGACGGCGATGGAACTGGTCGAGGGCGAGAGCATGACGCAGGTGATCCAGCGCATCGGCGTGGCCGGGATGCTCGACTGGCGCTACGGCTATCGCATGGCCGTCCATATCGCCCGCGCTCTCGAATACGCCCACAGCAACTCCATTATCCACCGCAACGTGGCGCCCAACAGCATCCTGTGGGAGACGGCCGGCAAAACGGCCAAGCTCGGCGACTTGATGTTCGCCAAGGCGCTGGAAGGCAACCTGGCCCAGCAGATCACCCGGCCGGGGGAAATCGTCGGCGAAGTGGCGTTCATGTCGCCGGAGCGAACGCGGGCTGAGGCGGAGGTGGACGAGCGCTCCGACTTGTACGGCCTGGGAGCGACGCTTTACGCCCTGCTGGCCGGCCGGCCGCCGTTCGAGGGCGGCCTGATCGAAATGATTGCCCGTATCCGGCAAACCGAGCCGGTCAAGCCGACGCAGTTTCAGAAGACGATCCCGCACCGGCTGGAGGAAGCGGTGCTGAAGCTGATGGCCAAGGACTCAGCCCAGCGCTATCCGTCCGCCAAGGCGCTGCTGGCCGACCTGGATCGCATCGGGAAAATGCACAGCGTCACGGCGTGATCCTTGGCCGGGCGACTCGCTCTACAATTCAGCTTTTTTGCGGCCTCTTGTTTCTCCGATAACCGACGAACGCCAGCGCCGGCAGGGCCAGCGCCGCCAGAACCATGCTGGCCGGCTCCGGGTTGTGCCGCACGTTGACGTCCACACGGACGCCGCCCAGGTCGCCGGCGTCCGGCAATGCGCCATCCCGAACCATGGAGCTGACGGACAGCGTGTAGAGGTGATGATCGAGGTCCAGCGTCGTCGTGGTGGGGCCGAGCCAGTCGATGTGCACGCTGGATGTGACATGGCCGGTCGCGTTCTTGCTCAGGGCGCCGTTCAGCACGCCGGAAAATGTGACGGCGCCGACGATGTTCGGCCCGTCGTGAATGACGAAGGTCAGGGTGAAGGGAGCGTCCTGCCAGTGGGCCGTTTCCCCTTTGATCAGCGTGGCGATGTTCAGATCGCCGGCGACCTTCCCGTTGGTTGGGAGGGATTGATTGGAAAAAGTCCAGCTGGACCAGTTCGTGAACATGACCACCGGCGGCTGCGGAGGAGCTATCGGACCGATGGCGCCGTTGGCGGCGATGTGCGGCGTGGAAAGTCCCGCGTCCCAGGCCACCGACCCGGAAATCAGGTCGGCGCGAACCGGGACGGCCGCGGCGCCAAGACAAACGGCGGCGACGGCGGCGAGGATAGCATGTCTCATGGCTCGGAATCCTTTCCGAAAGGGGGGCCGGAGGCGACGCCGACGTATAGGTTCTTGTGGATGAGTATCCTACATCAGCCGATTCCTCGGAAACAAGCCCGTTTGGCGGCTACGCGCTACGGGTTCTTCTTCGGCAGCGGCGCCATGCGGTTGAAGTCCAGGCCGTCCGGTCCGACGTGCTCGTCAAGCAAGCCGATCTGACCGTTCTCCTTGAGGTTGGCGAGCAGCTTGCCCCGCGCCTCATCCCAAATCTGCCGCAAATAATCCGGGTTGTCGCGCAGCCCTTCGTGGTACTTGTGCATCCGGTCGAGGAAATTGGCCGCGTCGCTTTGCGCCAGCTTCATGCGGCCCGACGTGTACGCAGCCGTCTCCTGCTCGATCCGGTACTGATCCGACAGCGCCGCCTGCTGCTGACTTTCCGCCTCCTGCTGAGCGTTGTTGACTTTCGTTTCGATGCGCGTCTGCTCGCGGGCCACGTCGTCGAACGCCGGCTTCACCTCGTCCGGTGGCGCGATCAGGGCCACCGGCGCGTCCACCACTTCCACGCCGAGACCATATGACTCAATCCGATCCCCTACCTCCTTTTTCAGCGCTGGCGGCAGGGCCGACTTGCCGGTGAGCAGCACCTCATCGACCGTGCGGCTGGCGACCCATTCGGCCATTACGGCCTCGGCCGTGCGGGCCGTCAGGCTTTCCACCCGGTCGGCGTGCAGGACGTAATCGGCCGCCTGATCCGGACGGACCTGGTAGAAGATCGTGGCCTGGACATTGACGAGGTTGTGGTCGCCGGTCAGGAGCTGACCCGACGGCATGGCGGCGTCGCGGCCGGCTTGCCCCCGCGCTGTGGGCTGGTCTCCGCCTGTTGTGGGCTGG